>NZ_JBAZAH010000041.1:0-15573 GCF_041672065.1 Aliarcobacter sp.
CCTCTTTTTTTAAAGCTTTTTTAGCCTCTAAAATAGTTGTTCCTGTAGTAAGTACATCATCAATTAAAATTACATCACAATTTTTTACTCCACTATAGATAAATTTTCTTGGATTTTTTTGTCTAAATTCTAGATTTTCCCCAGCATATTTAACAATATTTTTAGCTTTTAAAGTGTTGAAAACTGGTTTTATAAAAGCACTTTTTAAATGCTTTGCCAAAATAGCAGTTTGAGAGAAATCGTGTCTTGTGTGGTCATCTATAGGAAGAGCCAAAATAGGGTGGGTAAATTCAAAATTGTCTGCAAACTTCTTAAAACTAAGTTTTCCTAAGATATTAAAAACTCTATCTCCATAGAAGTGATATTTGCTTTGGATTAAATCTTCTAAATCTTTATAATCATAAAAAGAGTAAACAAAGAAGTCCTTCTCTAGCTCTTTTTTATAAAAGTTTGGCTCAAGTAGTGTGCTTTGACAAGTTTTACATAGAATAGAAAATGATAGTTTATCGCATGATGTACATTTCATTTTCTACTCCTTTTAATAATATGATAAGCTAACTATCTCATATATTGATTTAAAATATTTTTAGTTTCATTATGCTCTTTTGTGCTTTTTTTGAAATCTTCTATCAAAATATCATGAGCATTTTTAAGTTTATCTATACTTTCATTTGAATATTTTATGTAGTTCTCTTCATTGTTTATAAAAGAGTTTACTCTATCTTTAAAAAAACCTATCAAAGTATCAAAAATAAAATTTTGATACTCTAAAGACATTTTGTCATTGATATTTATATCACCTGTAAAAGTAAATTTACTTTGTTCTTCTTCTGGTTGATTTTGTTTTAAATTTTCTAGCTTAACTCCATACTCTTTTAGTAACTCTTTAAAAGAAGATGAATTTTCACCGTTTGGAAACATATTAAACACCAAAAGAGATACAGAAACTAAATCTAAACTATCCAAAGTTTCCAAAAAAGCTTTTTTAAGTGGTGGATTATCTATTTGGTGAAAGCCGTGCTGTTTTTTATCATCATAATCCAAATTTGGAATATCAACAATTTTTTGTTTCCCATAATCAAGCAATCCAGCAGCTGCATAGGCTCTAGCTCTGAATATTGCATCATGTTCTGACTCTCCTTTTTCTACCCATTTGGCTACAAAGTCTTCAAAATCTTTTGCATCTTCATATACATTTCCATAAGTTGCATGAGTTTGTTGATAAGTCCACATATATTGCCTTGGGTCAGAAGTATTCCAATACTGTTGATTTCTAAAGTCATAATTAGACATCAAGAAAGTATTTTTATCTATCCCCTTTTTGATGTTTTCATATATAGTTCCTATATATACATATTCTTGCTCTTCTTTTTCATCATTTTGAATAAATTTATTTGGATTTTCTACTATATTATTTTTATCTATTTTAAAAACTTCTATTGGTAAAACACTATCTTCTTTTTTTGTTTTTTGATAGTTTGTATATATGTTTTGGTTATTTGTTATTTCCATAGTTTACTCCTTTAAAAGATAATAAAATTATTTTTTGATACATCTAACATTAAATCCATTTGCTCTATGACTGTATGAGGTACTATCTCCAGTACCTATATAAGTGTCAGAAAAATAAAATGCTTTTCATATTAGTTGAAAATTGGCTATTTGTGTTTATTATATTTGATTGAAAATTTGTTGTTACAATGCTTGTAGCTAATTGATGTCCATCTGTTTTTCTTCCTCATTGATAATAGTTTCTAAAACAGCTCTCTTGAGCATTTATATTTACACTACAGCTTCCACTTGCATTTAGTATAAATCCTTGACCTTTATTCAATTGAGTTAAAAGAGGATAGCCTGAAACAACAGCATTTATATTACGAACATAGTATTGTTCGCCATTTACAATATTATATGTAAAGGCATTTAGATTAATTCCTAAAAATAAAAATCCCCCAATAATAAAAGATAAAAATCTTTTTTTCATTTTGTTTCCTTTGTGTAAAGTTTGCATAAACATTCTATCAAATAAAGATTATTTTTAGATAAATACACTTATAATCAGAATATATGACAAATTTTAGGGGAAAATATGCAAATACAAAATAACCAAAATCAAAATCTTCTATACCAAAATACAAATCAAAATAAAAAATTACAAGAAGAGAACTCTTATGAGAATTTTGTAGCAAGTACAAAAACAGCAAAAGAAGATGCAGTTTTTTTAACTAAATATTTAATAGATTTTGTAGATAAGCAAGGTGGTTTTTCATCTTTAACAAAAGAAGATGAGGCACTTTTTCGAGCTATTCTTGAAGATGATAAGATTTCAACAAGTGAAGTAAAAAATCTAAGCTATGAACAAATGGCAAAACTAAATCAACTTTTTAAAGATTTAAATAGTGAAACTTTTTTTATAAAAGGTTTTGATATTTTTCATAAATCAAATGTATCAAACGATGAAAATTTTAATAAAGCTATTTTTGAAACTCTTAAAAACAAAGATGATGAAACACAAAGAACTCTTTTTTCACTTGATTTAAAAGCAAAACTAGGATACAACAGACCTAGGCTTCCTTTTGAAAAATCAATAGATGAAGAGATAGCACAGAGAATTGCTTTTGAAAAAGAGAAATATAAAGATTTTCCAAATAAAGATGAGATAATGGAAAACTTGATAAAAGAGCTTAAAAATTGGAAAATAATTGATTATGGAAGTTTTATTGAACAAACTCTATTTCAACTAAGAAAAGATATTTCAAATCCAAGTACATCTGAAGATGCAAAGTATTATCTTTTGAAAAATTTGCCATATTATGAAGATTTACAAAAAAATTACAATCAAATACAAAAGGAGACAAAATATGCTTAATTTTTTCAAAAAAGATAAAAGTTCTTTAACTTTTAAAATCGTTATTTTAATAGGATTAGGGTTTATTTATCCTATATTAGCAAACTCTACAAAAGATAGTTTTGTAGAAATTTTTTCAAATATATCTGAAAACAGTAACTATTACACAAAAATAGTAAGTAAAAAAGAGATAAAAGATAAAAAATCTACAATAAACTATGTAGTAATAACAGGAGATGTATCTTCAAAAAATAAAATTTTGGATAGATTTTCACTATCTTTAGATGAAAGATATATTACTAGTTTAAATGACTTGAGTATAAAAATAGAGAGTCTTAAAACAAAAGAGATATATAGTTGTGAAGCGACTTTTTTAGATAAAGTTTCTCCAGCTTACTCTTATCATATTCAAGTTGATATAAGTAATAAAGCTGCTAATTGTTACTTGAAATCTAAAAATAAACTAAATAGTTCAACAAAACTTGATAGTAAATGTTTAAATAATATAGATGATAAAAGTATTAAGATTAAAGATAAAACACTAATAGATGAAAAAGAGTTAAAAAAACTTAAAAAAATAGAAAATCCAAATAAAGAGTAGTTTTTTAAACTACTCTTTATAAACTTTTAAATTTTTAAAACAGCCATAAAAGCTTCTTGAGGAACATTTACTTTTCCGATAGCTTTCATTCTTTTTTTACCCTCTTTTTGTTTCTCAAGAAGTTTTCTTTTTCTTGTAATATCTCCACCATAACATTTTGCAGTTACATTTTTCCCCATAGATTTTACAGTCTCTCTTGCAATTATTGTGCTTCCAATACTAGCTTGTACTGCAACTTCAAAAAGTTGTCTAGGAATTAGCTCTTTTAGTGCTTTTACAAACTCTCTTCCTCTTGAAACAGCTTTATCTTCAGGAACTATAATAGATAGTGCATCAACTATATCTCCAGCAACTCTAACATCAAGTTTTTTTAAGTTTCCTGGTCTAAATCCAACAGGTTCATAATCAAAAGATGCATAACCTTTTGTTGTAGATTTTAATTTATCATAAAAATCCATTACAATCTCATTCATAGGTAAATCATACTCAAGAAGAACTCTTTTTCCTATGTAATCCATTTTTAATTGAATTCCTCTTTTATCATTTAAAAGTTTTATAACATTTCCCAAAAACTCATCAGGAACTAAAATTGTAGATTTTACATAAGGTTCAAAAATTGTCTCTATATAGTTTGGCTCAGGAAGTTCACTTGGATTTTGAATAGTTATTTTTTCTCCATCTTTTTTTAAAACTTCATAAATAACTGTTGGAGCAGTTGCAATTAAATCTAAATCAAACTCTCTTTCAAGTCTTTCTTTAATAACTTCCATATGAAGCATTCCTAAAAAACCTGTTCTAAATCCACTTCCAAGAGCCATTGAACTTTCAGGTTCAAAAGAGATTGAAGAGTCATTTAATTTTAGTTTATTCAAAGCCTCTCTTAAATCCTCAAATTTATCTGTCTCTATTGGATAAAGCCCTGCAAATACAAATGGTTTTGCAGGTTCAAAACCATCAATAACCATTTTAGTTGGATTTTTTGCATCAGTCATTGTATCACCAACTGCAATTCCATCTAAAGTTTTAAGACCTAATACAACAATACCTATTTCACCTGTTTTTATCTCTAAAGTATCTTCTCTTTTTAAAGGGTGAGGATACATCAAACTTAAAACTTGATGCTCAACTTTTGTATTCATCATTCTTAAAGTTTGACCTTTTTTGATACTTCCATCATAAACTCTTACAAGCGCCAAAGCTCCTAAATAGTTATCAAACCAAGAGTCGTAGATTAAAGCTTTTGTAGGTGCATTCTCATCACCATTTGGAGAAGGTACTCTTTTTATAATTGACTCTATTAAATCTTTAACTCCAAGACCAGTTTTTGCACTTATTAAATTATGCTCTGTACAATCAAGTCCAATAGCCTCTTCAACTTCTGCTAAAACTCTCATTGGATCAGCACTTGGTAAATCTATTTTATTAACAACAGGAAGAAGTTCTAAGTCATTATCCATTGCAATATATACATTTGCTATTGTTTGTGCTTCAACACCTTGAGTTGAATCAACAATAAGCAAAGCACCTTCAGATGATGCTAAAGAACGGCTTACTTCATAAGAGAAATCGACATGTCCTGGAGTATCTATAAGATTTAGAATATATTTTTCTCCATTTAAAGTGTAGTTTAGCCTAACACTTTGAGCCTTTATTGTAATTCCTCTCTCTTTTTCTATATCCATATTGTCCATAACTTGAGAAGTCATTTCTCTATCACTTATTCCTCCACACTCTTGAATAATTCTATCTGCAAGTGTTGATTTACCGTGGTCAATATGAGCTATGATACTAAAGTTTCTAATATTTTTTTGCAATTTTTTTCCTATAATTTTAAAAGATTATTTTCAAAGTGGCAAGATTATATCTAAAAAGTAGTAAGTTTTTGTTAAAGATTAAACTCTTCATTCGCATTTAAAAGGAACTTGGTTATTATCCAATACAAAATTTATCAAGGATTTTTATGATAACTAGAAAATTTGATATTAAAGGTATGACATGTTCTGCTTGTTCAAATGCAGTTGATAGAAGTGTTAAAAAACTTCAAGGAGTTAAAGAGCTAAATGTAAACTTATTAAATAATAGCATGCTTGTAAAATATGAAGAGAGTTTATTGGATGATGAAAAAATTATAAAATCTGTTGAAAATGCTGGATATGAAGCAACTTTAAAAATAGATAATATTAAAAATAAAGAAAAAGATTTATCTTCAAATGAGATAGTGGAGTTAAAAAATAGATTAATAATATCTTTAATTTTTGCAGTCCCATTATTTTATATCTCTATGGGGCATATGTTAAATTGGTATTTCTTATCATTTTTTCACGGAACACAAAATGCTATAACATTCTCATTTACTCAATTTTTATTATCACTTCCAATAGTTTTAATAAACAAAAAATATTATAAAGTAGGGTTTAAAACACTATTTAAAGGCTCTCCAAATATGGACTCTTTAGTAGCAATTGGAACAGGTGCTGCTATGGTTTATGGAGTTTTCTCTATATATAAAATAGCTTATGCTTTAGGAGTAAATGATTTAGATAGTGTAAAAGAGTACTCTATGAATCTTTATTTTGAGAGTGCTGCTGTTGTTTTAACTCTAATTACATTTGGAAAATATCTTGAAGCAAGAGCAAAATCAAATACATCTGAAGCAATTAAAAAATTAATAGATTTAAATGTAAAAAAAGCAACTATTTTAAAAGATGATAAAGAACTAGAGGTTTTAATTGAGAATTTAGCTCTTGAAGATATAGTTATTGTAAAACCTGGTCAAATTATTCCTACAGATGGAGTTATTATTTTTGGAGATACATCAGTTGATGAATCTATGCTAACAGGTGAGAGCAGAGCTATCTCAAAAAAAGTTGGAGATAGTGTATTTGGAGCTAGTATAAACAAATATGGGGTTATAAAATTTAGGGTTACAAAAACAAAAGATGAGACTTTTTTATCTCAAATTATAAAACTAGTAGAAGAGGCTAGTTCATCAAAAGCACCTATTTCAAAACTAGCTGATAAGATAAGTGGAATATTTGTACCAACAGTTATTTTAATATCTATAATAACTTTTATATCATGGTACTCTTTGGGTTACTCATTTGAGTTTTCACTCTCTATTGCAATTTCTGTTTTAATTATCTCTTGTCCTTGTGCACTAGGACTTGCAACTCCAACTGCAATTATGGTAGCAACTGGAAAAGGTGCACAAAATGGAATTTTAATAAAAGATGCACAATCACTAGAACTGGCTTCTAAAATAGATACCATAGTTTTAGATAAAACAGGAACAATAACAAAAGGAAAACCAACTGTAACTAATATCTTTACAAATAAAACTATTAGTAAAGATGATTTAATTCAAATTGCTTACACTATTGAAAAAAATTCAGAACATCCACTAGCAAAAGCAATTGTAGATTTTGCTAAGAGTAAAAAAATAGACTCTTTAAATTTTGTTGATTTTAAAGCAACAAATGGTTTGGGAGTTGAAGCCAAAATTGATAACAGTTTTTACTATATTGGAAATGAGAAGTTCATTTTAAGTAAAAATATTGAGCCTAAAGAGTTTTTATCTATTAGTGAAAATTTGTCAAAAGATGGAAAAACTACAATTTTTGTAGCAAATAGTAGTGAAGTTTTGGGAGTTATAGAGATTTTTGATGCTATTAAAGATACAAGTAAAGATGCTATAGATGAGTTTAAAAGAATGAATCTTGAAGTTATTATGCTTACAGGAGATAATCAAAAAACAGCCAAAAGTGTTGCAAAAACTTTAGGGATAACAAATTTTATAGCTGAGGTTTTACCACAAGATAAAGATAAAAAAATCCAAGAACTTCAAAGTTTAGGTAAAAAAGTTTTAATGGTAGGAGATGGAATAAATGATGCACCAGCTTTAACTAGAGCAGATGTATCAGTTGCTATTGGTGCTGGAAGTGATATTGCAATTGAATCTGCAAATATTATTTTAGTAAGAAGTGATTTATTAGATGTTGTAAAAGCTATGCAGTTAAGTAGTGCAACAATTAAAAATATAAAACAGAATCTTTTCTGGGCATTTTTTTATAATATTATTGGTATTCCTTTGGCTGCAGGAGTTTTTTATACAACTTTAGGGTGGAAACTAACTCCTATGTATGCAGGAGCTGCTATGAGTTTAAGTAGCGTAATGGTAGTATTCAACGCTTTAAGATTAAAGCTTTTTAAACCAAAAATATATAGTAATTTAAAATTAGAGATAAAGGATGAATTTATGGAAATAGTATTAAAAGTAGATGGAATGACTTGTGGACACTGCAAAGCAAGAGTTGAAAAAGTTCTAAATGCAATTGAAGAGGTTAGTAGTGTTGAGGTTGATTTATCAAGTAAAAATGTAAAAGTAACTCTAAGCAAAGATATAGATAGTAAAATTTTAGAAGATGCTATTGTTGATGCTGGATATGAGATTATAAAATAGATATTTTAGAGTCAATTGACTCTAAAATATTATTAACTATTAAAAATTGAGTTTACAGATTCGTTATTATGTATTCTTCTAATAGCTTCTCCAATAATTGTTGAAGCTGTTAAAACTGTAATTTTTTTAGAGTCTGCTTTTGTTGGAATTGTATCAGATATTACAAGCTCATCTAAAATTCCATTTTCAATATTTTCATAAGCTTTTCCACTTAAAACTCCATGAGTACAACATGCCATTACAGATGTTGCCCCTTTTTGTTTTAAAACTTCAGCAGCTTTTACAAGTGTTCCAGCAGTATCAACCATATCATCTACTAAAATAACATCTTTACCTGTTACATCTCCAATTATATTCATAACTTGAGATTCATTAGCTCTCTCTCTCTTTTTATCAACTATTACTAAATCATATCCTAATTTATCAGCATATTGTCTAGCTCTTGCAACCCCTCCAATATCTGGACTTGCAATAATTGGGTTTTTTAAATTTTTACTTTTAATATAGTTTACAAACATAATTGAACCAAAAAGGTTATCAGCAGGAACATTAAAAAAACCTTGGATTTGAGCAGCGTGTAAATCGATTGTTACAACTCTATTTATTCCAGCTTTTTCTAGTAAATCAGCCACTAATTTTGCACTAATTGGAACTCTTGGAGCTGCTTTTCTATCTTGTCTTGCATAACCATAGTATGGTATTACAGCACTAATTGATTTTGCACTTGAACGTTTAAGTGCATCAATCATTATTAAAAGTTCCATTAAATTGTCATTTGCAGGAGAGCATGTTGGTTGAATAACAAAAACATCTTGTCCTCTTACACTTTGAGTAATTTGAACAGATATTTCACCATCACTAAATTTATTTAAAGTAGCATCAGAGACTTTCATTCCTAAATAGTCTGCCACTTTTTTTGCGAAAGCTGGATTTGCACTTCCACTAAAGAGCTTAAAAGTTGACATAAATTTTCCTTAATTCTTTTAAATTTAATCGCAAATCATAACAAAAAAGCGCTTTAATAATAATTGTATAGTAAGCAACTATTAATAAAAATAATAATAAAGTTAGCACTTAAAAAATCATAAGGAGAAAATTTATGAAAAAAATAGCAATGTCTTTGGGGGCTGCAACACTTCTTACAACAACACTTAGTGCAAATAGTGTTTCAGATGCTATAACAAATGGACTTTTTGAGGGAAGTGTAGCTTTATACGCACAAACTCAACAAAATAAAGGTGCAATAAAAGATAACTCATTTGGAAATGCTCATTTAAAATTAAAATACAACACAGATAATTTTTATAATTTCAGTCTTGGACTTGAAGGAAAAGGGAATTTAAAAATTGCTGAAAAATATAGTAAAGATTGGGAAAATGGTGCAGCTCCTGCAAGTGATGGATATAAAAACAATGGTTTATTAACTCAAGCATATTTAAAGTATGAGTTAGAGCAAGGATTTATTTTTAAAGCTGGAAGATATGAGAGTGAATTAGCTTGGCTTACTGATTATCAACAAGGTGCAATAGTAGAGATAGATGCGATACCAGCTGTTTTATTTACATTAGCGTACTCAGAAAAAACTGCAACATCTGATATTGATGAAAGTTCTCATTTTGATAGACCTTTAGAGGATTATACAAAAAAAGGAGTATATGCAATAGAGATTAAAGATGAGGCTATTGAAGGTTTTGTATTTAATCCATACTATTATCAAATTCCAGATGCTGTTAAATTTTATGGTTTAAAAGTAGCCTATGAGCATGAATTTGGTGGAGCAAATCTTGAGTATACAAGAAGTAATCTTACAAGTAAATACAGAAGCTTCCCTGGTAATGATAATGGATATATTGCTCATGCAGAAGTTTTTGGAAAAGCTGATATTTTTAAATTAACGGGTGGAGCTATAGTTACAAGTGATAAAGGTGGAGCAGATATTATGACAACATATGGTGACACTATTTCTCCATTTAAAGATGGAAATCAAAACTACTCAAAAGATGCAAGAACTATTTATGCCTCTTTAAATGCAAATATTGAAGAGAGATTTGACTTTACAGCACTATATGGATACACAAGATATGATGATTCTATGGTTTCTGGAATGGACGAAAGAGAGTTAAATTTAATTTTTGAATATAACTTTAGTGAAGAGTTGGCTTTAGGACTTGCTTATGTAAAAGTAAAAGCGGATTCACAAAATAACAAATATAATGGTTATGATAAATATTTAGCAAGTATTGAGTATAAATTTTAGATAAAAGTGCTTTAAGCACTTTTATCTATTTTACTACTTGATGAAGTTTTGAACACTGTCCAAGGTATGTATCCATTCCACACATATCATTCATAATATCTTGAAAACTGTGTGCGTGCGCGTTATAAACATATACAAATATCTCATCACCTTTTTTCAAAAAGTTCTTTTTACCAAAATCTGTATAAGCTGTTGCACCTGCAGCTATTACAATACCTTTTGCATCTTTTGCTGTAATTTTAAGTTCAAATACTTGTATACGAATATTATCAATTTGGTTTAAATCTTTTAAAACATTATTGATTAATTCTAATACATTTTTATCATAATTTTTATGTTTAAGATTGGTTTGTAAAATATTGATATTTTTTGAAGTTTCAACTTTTTGATTTTCTAATTGTGATCCAAATTTTTCTCCTTTGCTTCCCAAATAACCAGCACTCATTCCTCTTTCTTTTTGTAACTCATGAACAGTTTTAGATATATTGCTTATAAGTTGAACATGAGATTCTAAATAATTATAATTTGATATTAAATCAAATTATAATAGCATGAACTTAGAAAAAACATTATTTACTCTTGACTAAAATCATTATCCAAAACTTTTAAATAGGATAAACTTTATCCTATATTTATAAAAGGAATTTAAGATGTTAAGTGATTTATCAAATAATATTGAAATATTTAAAAAAGGTCATCCAGTAAGAGTATATTTAGAAGAGAATATATTAATAAAAGAGCTATTTTCTGAACTTTTTAATACAGATCCAAAAAAAGATTATCAGAAATTTTATAATATTTTTAACCAAATTTGTGAAGTAGAAAAGCATTTTGCAAGAAAAGAGAATCAACTTTTTCCTTATCTTGAAAAATATGGTTGGACTGGTCCATCTCAAGGAATGTGGTCTTTCACGATGATATTAGAGCAATAATAAAAGATGTAAGAGAAAGTATTGAATCAAAAGATTTTGACTCAATTATAGAAAAATGTACAAATTTATATAATAATTTGATTCATTTAATAAATGTAGAAGAGAATAGGCTTCTTCCAAATGCTTTGCAACTATTAAAAGAGGAAGATTGGGAAGAGTTTTATGAAGGTGATAGCGAAATTGGTTGGATGTTTACAACTCCTCCTCCTAGATTTCCAGAGATTCTAAATAAAGAGACAAGCAATGTAGAACCAGAGTATATTCATCCAAGTATGGATAAGAAAAGAAGAGAATTACCATTCTCTCTTGAGGAAAGAACTCATTATGATGAAGGTTATTTAACACCTGAACAAGTAAACTTTATATTTAAGTTCTTACCTGTAGATATTACTTATGTAGATGAAAATGATAGAGTTGTTTTTTATAATCGTGGAGATGATAGAGTTTTTCCAAGAAGTGCTGGAATAATTGGAAGAGAGGTTAAATTTTGTCACCCTCCAAAAAGTGTTGATCAGGTTCTAAAAATTCTTGAAGAGTTTAAAGCAGGACGTCAAGATATTGCTGATTTTTGGATTAATTTTAAAGGAAAGTTTGTACATATAAGATATTTTGCTGTAAGAGATGAGCAAAAAAACTATAAAGGTGTAATTGAAATGTCGCAAGATGTTACCGATATAAGAGCATTACAAGGAGAGAAAAGACTTTTAGATTGGGAGTAGCAGATTTTAAAATCTGCTACTTATTATTTGTAATAAAATCTATTTTACTACTTGATGAAGTTTTGAACACTGTCCAAGGTATGTATCCATTCCACACATATCATTCATAATATCTTGAAAACTGTGTGCGTGTGCGTTATAAACATATACAAATATCTCATCACCTTTTTTTAAAAAGTTCTTTTTACCAAAATCTGTATAAGCTGTTGCACCTGCTGCTATTACAATACCTTTTGCATCTTTTGCAGCAAATTTCATAAACTGTGTAAGCTCTTCAAGTGGTCCACAATCATCTTGAGTATTTAAAATATCAATCATCCAATTTTTTAATTTCTCAAAAAAGTAACTATACGATTTAACTGAACTAGTTGTTCCATAATCATACACAATTCCATCTCTTTTTATAAAAGAAGAGATGTGATATTTGCTTAAAATTCCTTTTTCTGTGAAGTTATCAATAGGAATTATATCTTGAGATATTCCTTTAGTCTTCTCTCCCCAATTTTTTTTAGTGCTAAGTTTGCTTCCATCTTGAAATCTTAATGAGCAATCATTAAAAGCACTAAAATATTTAGGAACAATATCAACGACCTTTTCATTTTCATATACAAAATCACAAATAAGGGCAACTTCAGCCTCAACTTGCAGTTTATCATCTTCTCTTCCATGAGTTAATATGACTTCATCACAAATAGGGTAAGTTCCTAAAAAACTATCATGACCTTTTATATAAAAAGGAAACATCCCTTTTGGAGCATCTTTTTCTGTTGTTTTTATAACAGAAAACTCATCAGCTTCTCCAGCCTCACCCAAGTGATTTGCAAAGTTTCCAGCAACTGCAAAACCTAAGTAATCTTTTAAATCTTCTAATAAATCCATAATTATAAAATCCTAAAATATTTTGAAGTGCAATAGTATCGAAAAAAAGTATTTTAAAAGTCAAAAACGAAATATAATTTGTTAATTTAAGAGTAGTTTAAGAAAATATTTACAAAGAGCCTATAGTATTTGTGGCTCTTTGTAAAATAAGAACTATTTATTAATAGTTCTCCATTTAGCAGGTCCTGTTGTATGAATAGAGTTTCCTTCAGTATCCACTGCAACAGTTACAGGCATATCTTTTACTTCAAACTCATAAATAGCTTCCATTCCAAGCTCTTCAAATGCTAAAGTTTTTGCACCCTTAATTGATTGAGCAATTAAATAAGCAGCTCCTCCAGTTGCAATTAAATAGATAGATTTGTACTCTTTTATTAAATCGATTGTTGGTTGTTTTCTTTCACCTTTTCCAATCATTCCCATAATTCCAATTTCCATCATATCTTTTGTAAATTTATCCATTCTTGTAGATGTTGTTGGTCCTGCAGGTCCTACAACTTCATCTCTTACAGGATCAACTGGTCCAACATAGTA
This sequence comes from Aliarcobacter sp., assembly GCF_041672065.1. Taxonomy (NCBI): domain Bacteria; kingdom Pseudomonadati; phylum Campylobacterota; class Epsilonproteobacteria; order Campylobacterales; family Arcobacteraceae; genus Aliarcobacter; species Aliarcobacter sp. The sequence continues at coordinate 13,230 of NZ_JBAZAH010000041.1, forward strand.
AATAAATTTATCTTTTAAATCAACACCATTTGGAAGAGGTTTTCCAGCATTTTTGTACTCAACTATTTTTTTATGAGCAGCATCTCGTGCAGTTAAAATTTTTCCAGATAATAATAAAGTATCACCAGATTTAAATTGAGATAAGTTCTCTTTTGTTAAATCTTCAATATTTACTCTTTTAATAGTATCCATTGGAAGTTTAATATCTGGCCAAAGGTCTAAATCAGGTTTTTCAAATTTAGCTGGACCATTTCCATCTAATTCAAAGTGAATATGTCTTGTTGCTGCACAGTTTGGAATCATAGCAACAGGTAGTGATGCAGCATGACATGGATAATCTAAAATTTTAACATCTAAAACAGTTGTTAATCCACCAAGACCTTGAGCTCCAATTCCAAGTTTATTTATATCTTCATAAAGTTTAAGTCTTAACTCTTCAAGTGGATTTTGAGCCCCTCGTTGCTTTAATTCATGAATATCAACATGTCCCATTAAAGACTCTTTTGCAAGTAGCATTGCTTTTTCAGGATTTCCACCAATTCCAATTCCTAAAATACCAGGAGGACACCATCCAGCTCCCATATCTTTTACATTTGCCATAACCCAATCATAAATACTATCACTTGGATTTAAAACAGCAAATTTAGATTTATTTTCACTTCCTCCACCTTTTGCTGCAACTGTAATATCAAGTTTATCTGAGTTATCAACGCTTACATGAATTACTGCTGGAGTATTATTTTTTGTATTTACTCTTTTTCCAGCTGGATCACTTACAACTGAAAATCTTAAAGTATTATCAGGGTCTGTATAACCTTTTGCAACACCTTCATTTAATAAATCTTCTAAATTTTTTGTAATATCTAGGTTTGCTTTTAAACCAACTTTCACAAAAATATTAACACTTCCTGTATCTTGACATAGAGGTCTGTGTCCCATAGCACACATTTTTGAGTTAATTAAAATTTGTCCAATTGCATTTTTTGCAGAGTCACTTTGCTCTTTCTCATAAGCTTCAACCATACCTTTTACAAAATCCTCTGGATGATAAAAAGATATAAATTGACATGCAGATGCAACTGAATCTATAATGTCCTGTTCTGTTATTTTTTTGCTCATAAATTTTCCTTTTTGTTTTAGAAATTTGATAATTATATCAATGCAGTTTATAAACTTCCCTTTTTTAAAAGATTTTTTTTAAAAAAAATAGAAAAGTGTATAATTTTGGAATTAAAAAAAGCTACCCTTAAAAAAGAGTAGCTTCTTAAATCATCTAAAAATTAGGCAAAAAATCTTTTTTCTGCTTCTTCCATTAATTTAACACCAGAGAATTTAGCTCTTTGAACTAATTCCCAGAAGTATCTATAAGTTGCTCTATCGTGTAACTCACCATCATATTGAATTGGTCCCCACTCAGCATCTTGAGCTTTAATTAAAATATTTTGTGCAGCTTCAAGCTCTGTAAAATCAGGTTTCATAGCATCAACAATAGCTTGAACTTGTGTTGGGTAAATTGACCACATTCTCATAAATCCAAACTCATTTCTAGCTCTTTCAGCGTCTTTGTATGTTTGGTATGGATTTTTTAAATCTAAAGTTACATTGTGACAAGGAATTACGCAGTTTTGAATAGCGGCTTGTGCAACTCTTGCTTTTGCAGCTCCAATTAATCTATGATCAAATTGACCTGGACTTCTCATATTAATTGCTGGAATTGCTCCTTGATATCCACTTACAAAATCCATTAGACCAAAATCTAAAACTTGTAACCAAGGTAATGTTGCAATTTTTTCAACATCTTGTAGAGCTCCATGAGTCTCTATAAGTACGTGAATTGGAATCTCTCTTTTAATTCCAGCTTTTTTTGCAACAGCTTGAATATACTCAATTTGAGTTTTAGCATCTTCATAACAAGTTGATTTAGGTAAAGTAATATATGCTAATTTTTCACCAGCACCATTTACTAAAATATCAACATCTTGTCTCCAATCTGGATGAGAGTGGTCATGGATTCTTGTTCCTGCCATACCATAAGGGTTTGCATCAGAGTTTACAACTCTAACAATCATATTAGCATGCTCAACCTCTTTTCCAGTTTCAGCACCATCTTCACAATCACAAGTAATATCAAAAACAGGTCCAAGTTTTTTTTGCATTTCAAAACCTTTTAGGATTAGCTTTTCGCTTCCTGCAAAGTGTTCACAAGTTGGAATAATTGGTAAAGATTTACCAGATTCAAATAAAGCTTCTTTTGGGTGTGTCATAATATTCTCCTTAAAATTTGGTTCCCAAAAATTTTAAGGGAACCTTACATTGAATGACTACTTTTTAACGCAATTTATAA
>NZ_JBAZAH010000042.1:0-15397 GCF_041672065.1 Aliarcobacter sp.
TTTAAAAAACTATTTTCATACTCTTCATTTAAATTCTCTTTATTAAATCTCTTTAAATCTTGACATTTAAAAACACCTTTACAAATTTTATCATTATAAATATCTACATCAAAAATTAAATTTCCCATTTATTTTAGGCATAAAAAAAGGTTCGAAGAGAAAACTCTTCGAACCTTTTTAAGTTTTATAAAAACTCTAAAATTGCTTCTTATAGGAATGGGTTTGCATATAATGCAATCATAGCAATAACAAGTGCGTAAATTACTTGAGCTTCAATCATAGCTAAAGCAATAAACATAGTTGTCATTAATTTTCCACCTAAACCTGGGTTTCTAGCAGTTCCAGCAATTGTAGCAGCAGCAGTATTACCCATACCAACAGCTCCACCAAGAGCAGCTAAACCTAAACCAATACCAGCAGCAACTACAGAGTATGCTTTTAGTGTTTCATTTGCAACAGATGCATCAGCAGCGAATGCCATACCAGCGAATGCTAGCATTAAAAGAACGATTTTTTTCATTCTATATCCTTAAAAAATTAAATATCTCAAAGTCTGTTCGGCTTGCGTATCCCTACTTATCACTTTGACGGTTGCTATTTTACAAAAATAAATCTAAATATAAGATAAATTGGATAAAATATTTTTTTATTTTTAATGGGGAGATATATGAAAAAGTTTATAATTACACTACTTATAATTGTTCTATTTATAACATCAACTTTGTACATTATACTTTTTACAAAAAGTGGTAATTATCTTGTTGCAAATTACATTGAAAAAAGCTTTAATAAAAAGCAAAAAGATTTTACTTTAAAAATAGATAATCTTGTTATAGATTATGATTTATTAGTTTTAAAAGCTACATTAAATGATCACTCTAAAATAGAATTAAATGCTATGTACTCTATTTTTAATAAAGAGTTGATGGCAGAATATTTTATAGATATAGAAGATTTATCAATATTTAATGATTTAGCAAAAATGAAACTAAAAGGTGATTTAAAAATAGTTGGAAATATTGCTCATAAAAATGATACTACAACTATAAAAGGTATTTCAAATGTTGCTAAAAGTGATACAAATTATGAAGTTGTTTTAAAGAATTTTAAAATAAATGATATATATATTGATACAAAAAATGCAAAAATTGATGAGTTGTTGGCTATTGTTAATCAGCCAATATACACAACTGGTATATTAAATGTAACTTCTGAACTAAAATCAAACAGTAGTGATTTTTTTGATGGAGTTATTAAAGTAGATATAAAAAATGGAAAATTAAATAATGATATTATTGAAAAAGAGTTTAAAACTTCTCTAAAGCAAGATGTTTTATATACTTTAAATAGCCAAAGCAAGCTTTTAAAAGATGAACTAAACAGCACTATTGATCTTTTATCAAACCTTGCTAAGATAAATATTAAAAACTTAAATTTTAATATAAAAGAGTCTATTTTAAAGAGTGATTATAATATTTTAATTTCAGACTTATCAAAACTTAAAGATTTTACAGTTATACCTTTAAGAGGTAAAAATGTATCTTTAAATGGCAATATATATAAAGATTTAAAAGATTTAAAAGTAGATGGAGATTCTAAAATTTTAGATGGTATTTTAAAATTAAATTTAATAAATAATGATGTATCAATAAATTTAGAAAATGCAAATAGTAAAAAACTTTTATATATGTTAAATCAAAATGAGTTTTTTGATTCAAATATAAATTTAGATTTAAAATATAATATTTTAAGTGGAAATGGAAATTTTGCTTCAAATTTAAATAATGGACATTTAGTAAAAAATAATTTCTCAAAAAATATTGAAAAATTTGCAAATATTGATATTACGAAAGAGCTTTATGAAATAGGAACTGTAAAGGGTGAAATATTAATTGATAAAGTAATTAGTAATATCTATTTAAAAAGCTCAAAAAGTATAATAGAGTCAAAGAGTTCTATTTTAGATTTTAAAAATAAAAAGATAGATTCAAAATTTGATATTAATCTAAATGGTAATAAATTTGTAATATTTTTGGAAGATGATATAAATAATCCAAGTATAAAAATAGATATAAAAAATCTTTTGATTGAAAGTATCAAAAAAAGTAAAGAGAGTGATAAAATAGAGAGAAAAATAGAAGAACTTTTAAATAAAAATGGAATTGAAAATTCAAAAGAGTTAAAAAATACAATAAAATCACTCTTTTAAAAAATATGAAAATTATTATCATTTTAAGAAATGATAAAGCTTTTTTTTGTTTAAATACACAAAACAAAATGAGGATTATTATCATGAAATATACAAAGAGAGTTCTTTTTTCTTTATCATTAGCTGCTTCTTTAGCTTTAGGAGCAAACGCTTCTTCTTTGGCTAAAGATACAACTAAATCAGAAATTACAAAACAAGTTTTAATTTTAGAAGCATATGCAAATATAGCTCTAGACAATTATACACAAGCTTTAAATGATGCAAAACTTTTACAAGATGCAATAGATAAATTTGTTGAAAAACCTACACAAAAAAATTTAGATAATGCAAAAAAAGCGTGGTTGCAATCAAGAGAATCTTATGGAAGCACTGAGATTTTTAGGTTATCAAATGGTCCAATTGATGCTGAAGATGGATGGATTGCAGATACTTATGGTGCTTTAGAGGGACAAATCAACGCTTGGCCACTTGATGAGAATATGATAGATTATACAATTGATGCAGATGGAAATAGAACATCTGGAAATATTATTGATACTATTGGAAAATTTAATCCAGGTGGTGAAGATTCAAGTGAAGTTGATGTTACAAAAATTACAGTTGAAGCTTTAACTGAGTTAAATGAAAATGGTGGAGAGGCAAATGTTTCAACTGGTTATCATGCAATTGAGTTTTTACTTTGGGGGCAAGATCAAGATTATAATAATTTCTTAGAGGATAATATAACAAACGGTGCAATGAAAGCTGGACAAAGACCTTTAAGTGATTTTACAACTGATAAAAATAAAGATAGAAGATTACAATATCTAAAAGCTGTAACTCAAAAGTTAGTTGAGGATTTAGAAGTTGTTAAAAGTGCTTGGAATAGAGATATAAAAGGTGATTCTGGGCTTTATAGAGCTGCGTTTTTAGGAAAACTTAAAAATAGTGATAAAAACTTAGATAAGAGTGAGTCTATAAAACAGATTATTTCTGGTATGGGAGTATTTATAAAATCAGAACTTGCAAATGAAAGAATTGCAGTTGCTGTTTTAACTCCAAGTGAAGAGGATGAGCACTCTTGTTTCTCTGATAATACACATAGAGATTTAGTAAAAAATTATGAAGGTTTTAAAAATATTTTAACTTCAACATACAATGGTAAAAAATATGGAGAGTCTTTATTTGATGCTTTAGAAAAAGAGGATAAAGATAGAATATTAAAGCTTATGAAGAGTATTGAAGCAAAAATTGAGCAAGTTGATAAAGTTGCAAAAACTGAAGCTCACTTTGATTATCAAATAAGACCTGATCATAAGATGTCAAGAGTTTTAGTATCTTTAAAAAATGAGTTAAGAAAACTAGGTGATGAGATGATAACTGTTGCAAGAGCAAACAGTATTAATCTTTCAACAGATGATGTAACTGATCCAGAAGAGACAAAAATCTAAATTGAAAAGTTTAAAAAAAATCTTACTTTTAAAAGCTCTTACAATATCAATTTGTACAGAGCTTTTTTCATTTGATATATCTAAAAATTATATAGCAAATAGTAAGAGTAGTAAGATATTTCAAAAACAAATTGATGGTTTAACTAATGAAGAGCAAGATATATTTATGCTTGGAAGGAGTTTTTTTACAATTCCTTGGGTTGAAGCTCCAAGTGCTACAACAGCAAGAGATGGATTAGGACCACTATTTAATGCAAATAGTTGCCTCTCGTGTCATCCAAAAAATGGAAGGTCTGAAATTTTAAATAGTAATGGTTTTGCTTCAAGAGGGTTAATTGCTAGATTATCAATAGATTCAAATGATTCTAAATATGCTTCTATTTTAAAGAAAAAAGGATTTATTCAAGAACCAACTTATGGTGAACAATTAGCAATCAATGGAGTTTTTAATGTTCCTTTTGAAGGAAATATAGAAGTTGATTTTGAATACTTTGATATAAAATTATCTGATGGTGAGATTGTAAATTTAAGAAGACCAAAATATAGTTTGAAAAATTTAAATTATGGAGAGCTTCATAAAGATAGTGTAGTTTCATATAGAGTTGCACAATCTTTGAATGGTATGGGATTAATTGATTTAATACCAGATGAAGAGATTCTAAAAAATCAAGATATAGATGATAAGAATAGTGATGGAATAAGTGGAAAAGCAAATTTTGTTTATTCACCAATTTCACAAAAATATGAGCTTGGAAGATATACTCATAAGGCTAGCGTTTCAAAACTAAAAGAGCAAGTTGCAAATGCTTTTTCAAATGATATTGGAGTTACAACAACATTAATACCTTATGAAAAATGTACAGACTTCCAAAAAGAGTGCCAAGATGCACCAAAAGCTAAAGATGCTATTGATTTACCAGATGATAGGCTTGATGCAGTTACTTTTTATATTAAAAGTTTAAAAAGTTATAGTGCAAATAAAAATAGTCAAAAATATAAAGAAGGGTATGAAATATTTGAACGACTTGAGTGTTCAAAGTGCCATATAAGTAGTTTTAATACAAAATTAGGTTTTGAAGTAAGACCATTTTCAGATTTTTTACTTCACGATATGGGAGAAGATTTAGCTGATGGAAGAGTTGAGTTTATGGCAGAAAAGAGTGAGTGGAGAACTGCACCTCTTTGGGGAATAGCTATAAACAAACTAATAAATAAAAATCCAAACTTTTTACATGATGGAAGGGCTAGAAGTGTTCAAGAGGCAATTTTGTGGCATGGTGGAGAGGCAAAAAGAAGTAAAGAGGCTTATATGAATCTTTCAAAAGATGATAGATTAAAATTGATTAAATTTATAGAGGAGTTATAGTTTGAAAAAAATATTTTTTATTATGATATTTTTTCTTGCAAATTTGTTTGCAAATGAGACAGTTTTTCAAAGTGTTATAAAAAATGTATTGTTAAAAGATACACAAAATGCGATAAGTAGTGCTAAAAAATTACAACAAAATATCACACAAGAGAATTTTAAAATCTTTTTAAAAGATTGGAAAAGAGTTGAGGCTTTATATTTAGCTGGTGAGATAAATTATGATTATATTGATACACCAAGATTTATTGATGTTTTTAATAATCTAAAAGAGGATTTAAACTCTCAAATGAGAAGAGTTGTAAATGGAACAAATGATGTTAAAACAGCACTATTTAAAAACTCATTTAAAACAATCAATGCCTTAGAGTTTGTAATAGCTCAAGAGAGTTTAGATGATAGATCAAAAGAGATTATAAAAGAGATTTTAAACTCAATAATCACAAATTTACAAGATATAAAAGTGGTTTATACAAACTATTTAAAAAATCCAAAGTTTAAAGAGAAAGAGGAGATTGCTATACTTGTAAATGTTTTAGTTGCAACTTCATATAGGCTAAAAGAGTGGAGAGTTGGAAATCCTGCTGGATTATCTGCTAAATTTAAGGGTGATATAAAAAATGAAAGAGCTGAATACTTTTTGACTCAAAACTCTTTTGAAGCTATTAAATCAATACTTGAGGCTCAAAGTGATATTGTAAATAGTAAAGATTTTAAAAACTTATACACATATGCAAAAAATAGTGGAAGTGAAATAGAGCTAAATGAGGTTTCAAATAGTATAAAAATTGCACTTGATGAGTTAAACTTCCTTCCAAAAGATGATTTTACAAATGCTTCTTATCTTTTTGAAACTGTATCAAAGATTCATGATTTATACTATGTAACAATTATTGAAAAACTTGGTCTTAAACCTGAAATTTTAGATGCCGATGGGGATTGATTTTGGAGTATTTAGCTTTTGATTTTTTTGCAAATCCAAGTAAAAGAGTATATTGGTTATATATAATAAGCTCTTTTATTTTGGCAATATTATATTTTTATATTACAAAAAAGAGTTCAAAAGCTATTCTTTCAAGTAAGCTTTGGTTGCATCCTAGTGCAAAACTTGATTATATATACTTTTTTTTAGCAAATATTGTAAATATAATTTTAATTATTCCTTTGGTTTTAAGTGCAAAGAGTGTTGCTTTATTTACAAATAAATTTTTATATGAAAATTTTGGATTTTTTGAATCTATAAATTTATCTTTTACTCAAATAACAGTTCTTTATACAATAGCAATATTTGTTTTTAGTGATTTTACAAGATATTGGTTACATAGATTTTTGCATACAATTCCATTTTTATGGGAGTTTCACAAGGTTCATCATAGTGCAAAAGTTTTAACTCCAATAACATTTTATAGAGTTCATCCAGTTGAAAACTTTTTATTTGCTTTAAGATATGCATTTAGTGTTGGGTTGGTTACTGGTATTTTTATATATTTTTTTGGTGCAAAGATAAATATTTATATGGTTTTAGGAGTTAATATTTTGATATTTATAACTTCAATTTTTGGTTCAAACTTAAGACACTCTCATGTACCTTTTGCATATTTTGCATTTGTTGAAAAGTGGTTTTTGTCTCCAAAACAGCATCAAATTCATCATGATAGAAAAAATTTTAATAAAAATTATGGAGGATATATTGCAATTTGGGATAGAGTTTTTGGTACATTAAAACTCTCAAAAGATGTAAAAGTTTTGAAATTTGGACTTAGAAAAAATCAGATGCAAGATTATAATTCTATAAAAAATCTATATTTTAGACCATTTATAAATCTAATTAAAAAGGGAAAAATTTATGAAAAAATTAGTTTTAGTAACAACATTTCTACTAGTAAATCTATTAGCAAATGATATTACAAAAGAGGATTTAGGAAGAGCTCTGTTTTTTGATGTTAATTTATCAAAAAACAGAACTCAAAGTTGTGCAACATGTCACAATCCAGAAGCTGGTTTTATAGATAGTAGAGATAATGGTGTTTCAAAAATGGCATCACTAGGAGATGATTTAAAATCACTTGGAGATAGACAAGCACCAACAGCATCTTATGCAAAATTTTCACCAAAGTTTCACTTTAATGATAAAAAAGGATTTTATGTAGGTGGACAGTTTTGGGATGGAAGAGCTTCTACTTTAGAAGAGCAAGCAGGAGGTCCGCCTTTAAATCCAATAGAGATGGGAATGAGAGATGAAAAAGAGGTGGTTGATAGATTAAAAGAGAATAGTTTTTATGTAAATAGTTTTGAAAATCTATTTGGTAAAGATATTTTTAAAGATGATAAAAAAGCCTATGAAGCTATGAGTGAAGCAATTGCATCTTTTGAAAGAACAGATGAGTTCTCTCCTTTTGATTCAAAATATGATAGATATTTAAGAGGAGAGTATGAACTAAGTGCTTTAGAAGATTTGGGAATGTCAATATTTTTTTCAAATCAAAATAACTCTTGTGCAACTTGCCATATTTTAAAAGGGGAAGGAAAAGAGGGTGAAACTTTTTCAAACTATGAGTTTCATAATATTGGAGTTCCCAAAAACAAAGAGTTAAGAGCCAAAAATGGTGTTAAAGAGAAAGATTTAGGACTTTTAGCAAATCCAAATGTAAAAGATAAAAATCAAATTGGAAAATATAAGACTCCAACTCTAAGAAATGTGGCTGTTACAGCTCCATATATGCACAATGGAGTATTCAAAGATTTAAGAACGGTAGTTTTATTTTATGATAAATACAACAATAAGAAAAATATTATAAACACTGAGACAAATCTTCCTTGGGATGAACCAGAGCATCCTGATAATATCTCTATTACAGAGCTTAGAGCAATAGCTCAAAATGATAGAAAAGTAGATGCTTTGGTTGCATTTATGAAATTACTTACAGATAAAAGATATGAGCATTTAATCGAAGATTGAAACTAAAAAAATAGTTTCAATCTAGCAAAAATGATTTAACTTATTATTAGATATAATCTAGCATTTTTTAAACATAGGGAAAATATGGCTTATAGTGAATCTGATACTCGTGCAAATTTAATAGATCCAAAACTAGAACAATCTCAATTTGAAGAAAAACAATATTTTATAAAAAGAAAATTTGAAACTCAAAATATTCAAGAAAAACAAACTGTTGAATTTGAAAATATATTAGTAAATAATATATCTGTAATACTCGGTGAACCAGCTTCTGGAAAAACTAAACAATTAAAGCAATTTGAAAAAGAAAATAGTGACGATGTTCATTTTGTAGAACTTGTAAACATTGAAACAGAGAGTAATTTAGAGTTAGTACAAAATAAAAAGTATATTTTACTTGATTCTATAGATGAAGCTTTGAGAGTAAAAAATATAAATTCTAAAGAATTACAAAACAAACTGACTAGTTATATTCAAAAATGTCAAAAAATTAATCCAGAAATAAAATTTGTAATTACATGTAGGCAATTTGAATGGAAAGAATATTTTAATAACGAATTGAAAAAGTTAGATAAAGAATTTATTATTTATCAAATTTTAGATTTAGAAAAAGATGATATTAATGAACTTTTAAAGCAAAATAAAATTAATCAAGATGAATTTTGGAAGTATATATTAGACAATTTTTTAGATTCTTTATTGAAAAATATTCTTATTGTTCAGTCTATTATTAAGAATTATAATGAATATAAAAGCAAAATAATAACTTATATTGATATTTATAAGGATATTATTAAAAAACAACTTTCTATAAAAGGTAAAGATAGAGAGGATATTTTGAGTAAGGACTTAGCAAAAGATATAAATATATCTTCTTCTTTAGCTACTTACATGATTTTAAATAGAAAAGCCACTATTTTGCTAGATAATCTTAGCATACTTGTAGATGAATTGTACAAAATTGATAATAAGAGTATTAGTTTCGATGAATTAAATCTTGTTTTAAGTACAGCATTATTTAAAAAAAATGGTAATGAATTTGATTTTTCTCATACTACCATAAAAGAATTTTTAATGGCTTATTTTATCAATGAGAAAGAACTCGATATAAAAACTATAAAAGAACTTTTTTCACATGAATTAAGATTTTATGAAGAGTTTGAAGAAGTTATTATTTATTTAACAAATCTAAATAGTGATTTATTTGATGATTTTGTACAGTTTGACCCATTTATTTTTAAAAGACATCCTCTCTTAAATGAAAAACAACAAGAAAAACTTTTATCTTCAATGTTATATAAACTCAAAAATGAGAAATCTATGGCTTGGGGTAGATGGAGTGATTTTGAAGGTACTACTTTAGTAAAATTTGATAAATTAAAACTATCAACTTTAATACAAAAAACTATAAAGCCATCAGATGTTGATAAGTTAGTATTTGCCTATTTGATTGCACTGCTAGAATATAATTATTCAAAAGAGATGGAAGATTTGATATTTACATATCTTGAAAATTATTCTAATGATAATCTAGGTAATAAAAATCTTATAGAATTAATTCAAGATAACTTCATAGATGAGTTTAAGTTTAACAAAAGACTTTATTCCTTTTTACAAGATAAAAAGCTAATTAATTCTAACACTGATATAATTTATTTAAAAGATTTTCAAACATTACTTTTTGAATCGTTATATGGTATTAAATATATAAATAGATATGGAAGTGATAAAAAAGCTAGTTTTATAGATACTGGATTTGAATTTGATAAACTATTGGAGTTATTAGATAGTATACCTGCTAGACAATTAGAATATATAGTTCCTTATTTGAAACCTAGTGATACTTTAAAATGGCTTTATTATCTACAATCAAAGCAAGATAGAGAAAATTATCATATATATTGTTGGTGTATTTATGCAGTATTGCTTCATAATGATTCTAAAGATACTGTTCAAAAAGTTTTTGAATTTTTAACTACAAATTTTTGTTATATGGATAATCATGAACTTGATGAAATGTCTTTAGATTTTGAACGAATTGCTGATAATTTTTGGGAAATTTATTTTTCATCAGAGATAACGATTCTATTTCATATTGATAGTTTATTGAAATTATTAAGAATTTCATTTGAAGATATAAAAAAAGCAGTTTTCAAATATCCGATAGAAAATTATGTTAAACATTATGAAAGATTGAGATTTAATGAAGATATAGATAAATATCTAATGAAGAATAATATATTTGAAACTCATATTATAGCATCTAACAAATACTGGAAAGAACAACGAGAAAAACATGAACAAGAGTTTCAAGAAAAACGTTTAGAGAATAAAGAATATCAACAAAGAATTCAACAAAAAGAAATTACTAAAAAAATATGTGAAGATAGTTTAAAAGCTTTAGCGACAAAAAAAGATTTTTATAATGTATTTTTCTGTGAAAAAATTTATAATGAAAAAAATCAAAATAAACTACATGAATTATTAACAGATGAAGAACATGCCAAATTGCTTAATTTTATCAAAGATGATTTTATCAAAGATGAAACATACAAAGAAATAAGAAAAAGAATAACTTCTAATAGTTATAGTGTATTTCCAACAGCATTATATATTTATCTATTTCAAAATATTGATAGTAATGAAGTTTCTAATTTGGTACATTCTAAAGAAGATTTTGAAAAAATATTTTTTCATACTTTTAGATTTCACAAAATAGAAGAAGAATACTTTGTTATATTGGCTAGAGAATATTTTGATTATTTTATTGAATCTTTACATGAATTGATTAGGTTATCATTTACCCAGAATGAAAATACAGATTTAGTTAATTTGTATCAGTTTATTGAAATAATTCAAAAAATTGATAAGTTTGATAAAAATAGCTTATTAAATATAATTGACTATTTTTTAGATTTAGATAAAAATATTTTAAAATCTATTAAAGAAAAGCATAAAGTAGAACAAATATTAAAAATCATTTCATTAGATTACCAATGTTATGATTTTATTGATGAGCTTAGAATTATTGATAAAGATAGAGCATTTTTATATTTAGAATATTTATTTAAAATTGATTTTGAAAAAACTTTAGATAAATATTTTATAGAGTATCAAAAAGAACCAATATATATAAAATTTTATAAACTAAAAAAGTTATATGCGAATATAAAAAATAAGCTTGGCATTAAAATAAAAGAAAACAATGATAAAAATAAATATGATAGACCAAATATAAATCAATCTAAAATCAAACTTTTTAAAGATTTGATTTTGGCTTTAAAAAATAGTGCAAAAAATGAAGATTTTGAAGATAAATATATTTCTAATATTATAAGTGATTACTATGAGTTTTTTTATGAGTATGAGAGACCAACTGGAGCATATTCACCAAATATCTATAGTGCTATGAATGAATATATTAATTCTATATTTAATTATTTAAGTGCAACAAGTTCTCATATTGAAGTTTTAGAAAAATTATCTAAAAGTATCAATACTAGGCTCGGTGATATTTCTAAATATCATTTGCAATTAGCATATAATAATAAAAATAAAGATAGAAACTATTCTAATAGTTATTATAAAAAGATATTTGATAAGGATAATTTGATGAATGATTCAAAGTTTACAAAACTTAAAAATAAATGGGGAGAATTAACAATGTTTGAAAAAATAGGAGCAATAGGTTCTGTTGCATCTATAGTTGGTTTAGTATTATATTTTATGCCAACAAGTTCAGCATCTAATAATATAAGCGTAAATAACAATAATCAAAGCCCAATTATTCAAGAGAATCATGGAAATATAATTTACAATATTGATAATTCTAAGAATCAAATCACTAACAACAATATTGAAATTAGTAATAAAATTGATAATTTCATTAATCAAGCTACTTCAAATATTAAGGGAAAAAATCAAGAAGAGCAAAAAGACATTAATACTAAAATATTTATTTTAGAAGAAGCAAAAAAATCAATGAAAAAGATATTACATTAGATGCAAAAAATAATGAGTGTAAAAATCAAGCTATAAACGCAAAAAATTTACTTAATCATAATGCAGATATAATAAATCAAATTTGTGATGAAATATTTCAAATCAAATGAAAAGATAATGGACATGATAAGTAAGCAATTACATAAACTACCTTTAAACAAAGAAATCGAAACCCCAAAAGTTTTAAAAAAAGCAATATCAGCAAATAAAGCTTTATCAAATAAAAATAGTAAATTTTTATAAATATTGAATTATTTAATTTATTAATAAAAGCTATGTAAGTAACATTAATCAAAAATTACTCATATTTGTTAATCTATGAGTAAAAAGATATAAAAATTACCCATAGATATAAATCTATGAGTAAAAATTACAGAATCTTTACATATAAATAATAAAAGTTAAAGGTGAGTTATAACTACTTTTGTTGTAACTCTTTATGCAAATAGTATCCAGTATGAGAACCGCTTTTTTCGTGATTGTTAGCAATTTGTTCAACTGTTCCCATATCTACAATTTTTCCACCTTTATCCCCACCCTCAGGACCAATATCAATAATAAAATCAGAGTTTTTAATAACATCAAGATTATGCTCTATCACAAGCACAGAATTCCCAAGCTCTACTAGATGGTGAAGCACACTTGTAAGTCTATCAACATCTGCAAAGTGAAGTCCAGTTGTAGGTTCATCTAAAATATATAAAGTATTTCCAGTATCTTTTTTGCTTAGCTCTTTGCTTAGTTTTATTCTTTGAGCTTCTCCACCACTTAAAGTTATGGCATTTTGTCCCAAAGTTATATATCCAAGTCCAACATCGCTTAGAGTTTTTAGTTTTGCATATAGTTTTGGTACTTTTGCAAAAAACTCTAAAGCTTCATCAACACTCATATTTAAAACATCAGATATATTTTTTCCTCTATACAAAATCTCTAAAGTTTGGGCATTGTACTTTTTACCGTGACAAGTGTCACATTTAACCATAATATCTGGCAAGAAGTGCATTTCGATTTTGATTTCACCCTCTCCTTGACACTTCTCACATCTTCCTCCTTTTACATTAAAAGAGAATCTTCCTATTTTATAACCTCTTAGCATTGACTCTTTTGTTTTAGAAAATAGGTCTCTTACATCATCCATAAGTCCTGTATATGTTGCTGGATTAGATCTTGGAGTTCTTCCTATTGGGCTTTGGTCAAGATAGATTACTTTATCAAGTTTTTCTAATCCATCTATCTCTACACCATCTACTTTTTTAACCTTTCTAGCACGATTTAAAAGCTCTTGCGCAACTGGAAGTAGAGTTTGAAGAATAAGTGAAGATTTACCACTTCCACTTACTCCTGTGATACTTACTAGATTTCTAAGTGGAATTTTTACATTTAGATTTTTTATATTGTTTATATTTACATTTTTAATCTCTATAAACTCTTCTTGAGGTCGATTGTGTGGATATTCCACTCTTTTTTTATTGTTTAAATAAAGAGCTGTTTGAGTTTTTGCTTTTAAAAGCTCTTTTAGTGTTCCAGCAAATACAACCTCTCCACCAAATTTTCCAGCATTTGGACCAATATCAACAATAAAATCACTAGCCATAATTGTCTCTTTATCATGCTCAACAACAATTACAGTATTTCCTTTTTCTTGTAAAGCTCTTAGAGTTTTTATAAGTTTGCTTGTATCTCTTTCATGAAGTCCAATAGATGGCTCATCAAGTACATACATAACTCCTGTTAAACCACTTCCAATTTGTGAAGCAATTCTAATTCTTTGAGCCTCTCCACCACTAATTGTTCTTGCATCTCTTCCTAAAGTTATATATCCAAGACCAACATCATGTAAGAAAAATATTCTCTCTTTAATCTCTTTTAAAATTGGAGCTGCAATCATCTTTTGTTGCTCACTAAAATATTTGAAATTTTTATCATCTTTGAAAAAATTATGAGCCTCTTCAATAGGAACATTTAAAATATCTGGTATTCTTTTTTTAGCCACATAAACAGCTTGACTAGATGGTTTTAATCTATTTCCACCACAAGAGTCACATTTTTTCTCTGTCATATACTCAGAGATCTCTTTTTCATCTTTTATCATATCGTAGGCTAATTTTACAATTCCATCCCACTTTCTTTTTAGTTTGTGTCTTTTCCAAAAAAACTCAAACTCATCTACAGTTCCGTGTAAAATTGCTTTTTTATGATGTTCATCAAGCAATGAGAAAGGTTTTTTTGTATCTATATTTTGACTCTCACAATAAGCAATAAGCATTTTAAAATAGAAGCCTTTGTTAAATCCATAGATTATTTTAATAGCCCCATCTTCAATTGCCAAATCTTCATCAATAATCTTTTTCATATCAAGTGCATATCTTATTCCCAAACCATCACAAGAGCTACAAGCTCCTTTTGGAGAGTTAAAAGAGAAACTTAAAGGCTCAAGTGCTTCAAAAGAGATTTTACAATCAAAACATGCCATATGTTCAGAGTAGTGAATACTTTTTTCAACTCTTAACTCTTCGTGATTCATAATCTCAATTTCAAGTTCTCCAAAGCTCTCTTTTAGACCTTTTTCGACATCTTGTGCTATTCTCTCTTTGTTTTCAAGGTTTGCTGTAACTCTATCTATTACAACTTTGATTGTGTGCATTTTTGTCTTTTCTAACTCAATATCTTCATCAAGTCTAACCATAACACCATCAACCATAGCTCTTACATAACCTTTTGTTCTAAGAGATTCAAACAGATCTGTAAAGCTTCCTTTTTTTCTATTTATTAAAGGTGCTAATATTATGAGCTTGGCATCATTTGGCAAAGATAGAACTTGTTCTATAATATCACTTGCACTCATTTGAGATATTGGTTTTCCACATAAATGACAGTGTTGTGTTCCAACTCTTGCATATAAAAGTCTAAGATAGTCATAAACCTCTGTGATAGTTCCAACAGTAGATCTTGGGTTTTTTGAAGTAGTTTTTTGATCTATTGCAATTGCTGGAGTTAAACCCTCAATTCTTTCAACATCAGGTTTTCCAACTCTATCTAAAAATTGTCTAGCATAAGAAGATAAAGACTCTATATATCTTCTTTGACCCTCAGCATAAAGTGTATCAAAAGCTAAAGTTGATTTTCCACTTCCACTTAATCCTGTAAATACTATTAGCTTATTTTTTGGTATCTCTAGGTTTATATTTTTTAAATTATTCTCTTTTGCATTAAATATTTTTATTGTATCACTCATAATCTACCTTTAAAATTTAAAGCTTACATTATATAGTAATATTGTTAATAGTTTATTTTATACCTATGCAAAAACTCTTCTATTTTCAACTTTTTTGATATCACTAAAATTATCTAAATAGTCCAAATAACAAACAAGATATTTTCTACTTAAATCAAATCTCTGTTTAAAGTTAAAAATCTCTATAAAACCATCT
>NZ_JBAZAH010000043.1:0-15031 GCF_041672065.1 Aliarcobacter sp.
GTAAATTAGCAAAAAAATTTGGAGCAGCACTTGTTTGCCTTGTGATTGATGAGATTGGAATGGCAAAAACAAAACAGAGAAAACTAGAAGTTGCAGAACGAATTTATAATTTATGTGTAAATAGACATGGATTTGACCCAGCTGATTTAGTTTTTGATATGCTTACATTTACTATTGGTTCAGGTGATGATGAGTATAGAACTGCTGGAATTGAGACTATGGAAGCTATTAGAGAGTTTCAAACTCTTCATCCAGAAATTGGAACAACTTTGGGACTTTCAAATATCTCATTTGGTTTATCTCAAAATGCAAGAATTTATCTAAACTCAATATATTTAGATCACTGTGTAAAAGCAGGACTTACAACTGCTATTGTAAATGTTAAACATATTATTCCACTAAATAAAATAAGTGCTGAAGATAAAAAAGCTTGTGATGATTTGATATTTAACAACCAAGAAAACGGTGACCCACTATTTAAATTTATAGAACACTTCTCAAATGTTGAATCTCAAGATGAACAAAGTGATGAAGAGTATCAAAAAATGGAACCTATTGAAAAGGTTAAAAAACTTTTATTAGATGGTGACAAAGAGAGAATGATTCCTTTAGTTTTAGAGCTAAAAGATACTATAGCTCCTGAGTTAATTGTAAATGAGTGGTTAATTGATGGAATGAAAATAATTGGAGAGCTATTTGGAAGTGGTCAAATGCAACTTCCATTTGTACTTCAAAGTGCCGAAACTATGAAAGCTACTGTTGATGCTTTAAACCCATTTTTACCAAAACAAGAAAAAAATACTGAAACTACAGTTGTAATTGGTACAGTTAAGGGTGATGTTCACGATGTTGGTAAAAATTTAGTTGATATTATTTTAAGTAACAATGGATTTAAAGTAGTAAATATTGGAATAAAAGCTGATTTAAACCAATTTTTAGAAGCTGTAAAAGAGCACAATGCAGATGCTATTGGAATGAGTGGATTACTTGTAAAGAGTACAGCTGTAATGAAAGAGAATCTTGAAGAGATGCAAAGACTTGGAATAAAAATTCCAGTTATGCTAGGTGGTGCTGCACTAACAAAAAACTTTGTTGATGATTATTGCAGACCAATTTATGATGGAGCTATTTTTTATTGTAGAGATGCTTTTGATGGTGTTGTATCTATGCAAAGAATTGAAAAAGGTGGAGAACTTGATACAAAACTAGCTGCTGATTTAATTGAAAAAATTGATACAAGCGATAGAGTTGAAAAAGAGGAGGCTATAATTCCACCTTATGAAGAGATATCTATGCCAAAAAGAGAGTTTATAGTTCCTCCATATTGGAATAAAGTTGCAAAAACTGGAGATGAGCTAGATAAAGAGTTGATATTTTCTTGGATAAATCACAGAGTTTTATTTAGACAAAGATGGGGATATAAAAGAGGAAAACAAACACCCGAAGCATTTATGAAGTATGAAAAAGATGTTGTTGAACCACTTTATTACTCTTTAAAAGATGAACTTATTTCAAAAAATATATTTGAACCAATTGCTATATATGAGTATTATCCTTGTATATCTCATGACAATAAGCTATATATTTTTGATAAAAAATATATTTACAACAATCTTGAAGAGGCAAAAAATGTTCCACCTTTAAGTGAAGCTATAAAAGTGATGGAGTTTCCAAGACAAAAAAGAAAACCTTTTAGATGTATAGCTGACTTTTTTGCAAATGATAGATTAGATGTTGTAGGATTTACACTTGCAAGTGCTGGACTTAAAATAAGTGATTATGAAAGAGAGTTTTATGATCGTGGAGAGTTTACAAAATATTATCAAATTCACGGTCTTGGAGTTGAACTAGCTGAAGCTTTAGCTGAAGTTTTACATAAGCAAATAAGACTTGATTGGGATATTGTTCCTAAAGAGGGGCATAAATTAAGTGATGTTCAAATGAAACAATATGTTGGTTGTAGATACTCTCCAGGTTATGCAGCTTGTCCTGAATTATCACAAAATAGAGATATTTTTGATTTGTTAAATCCTGAAGAGTTTGGAATTGAGCTTAGTGAAACATTCCAGATGCACCCTGAACAAACTACTTGTGCAATTGTTGTTCACAACAAAGAGGCAAACTACTATAATGTTTGATTAAACTGGGAAATTCCCAGTTTATATTAATTTATGATTTAATACTAATTTTTCCAGACCCAATAAACATAATTGCAATTGATCCTAAAAGATACATTAATGCTAATTCAATTACTGGACCACCAGTTCTTCCTAAGGCAAAAATTTCATGGCTATGAGCTAAAAATATTGCAACAACCATAGTAATAGCAACAAATAAAGCAGATGTTCTTACAAAAATCCCTAAAACAATCATAAGTGGAAATAAAATTTCACCTAAATAAACCCCATAAGCAAAAAATTCAGGGAAACCTGCTTTTGCAACCATAGCTTTAATTCCACCAATACCATTTACCACTTTTGCCCAACCGTGAAACAGCATAAGTCCACCAATTGTTAGCCTTAAGATTAATTTTCCTATATCAGCATTTAATACCGATAATTTATTTTCGATGCATTTCATAAAATATCCTTATATAAAAAATTTCCGTGATTGTAACAATAAAAATATAATGTTAAGGTTAGTTAATAAAGCTTCATTTCAATAAACTAAGCTAAAATATCAAATTAATTTTAGGAAAAAATATGAGAGAAAAAAACATTTTAAGTATGATTTTAAATTTTGTTTACTCAAAATCAAAGCAGCCTGTACTTTTAAAAGATTTGTTAGTAGCTTCAACTCAACAAAGCAATGGAATGGAAGTAGATAGCACAAGATTAGGTTTTAGACTAAGACTTACAAGAGCATATTTTGTATATATTGCTTTGGTTTTAGCAGTTTTGGTTCCTATATCACTTCTTACTCATAAACCATTAGCAAAAATAGACCCACATATATCTATCATTGGTGCAATGATTATAACAGCACTTATATTTATGGGATTTAACTACTTTTTGGCATTTCTTAAAAATAGTATGACAAAACAGAGTCTAAAAAAAGCATGGAGTGTTCATTTTCCATTTTTCTCATATAGTGAGTATCAACTAAAAGTAAATAAGATTTTTGAACAAGCTATGAGAGAAGAGGTTTCAAAAAGAGATTTACAAAAATATATTCTTGAAAGGTTAGCTACTTTATAAGCTATCTTTCAAAGATTTTGCATCTTTATTTCTACTTTTTTTCAACTCCATATCTATATATTTTCCAATAACTTCTTGTCTGTTTTTAAAAGCTAGAGTTATTTTTCTTTTTGTTGGTCTTGTTTCATAGATATAAAATCCAGCTTCATACATAGAGAGTCTTATATTTGTAGAGATTGCATAAGTTGTTAAAATAGAGTTTTCTTTTGAAATTTTATAAATATCTTCAAAATACTCTTTTGTCCAAAGCTCTTTATTTACCTCACTTGAAAAAGCATCTTGATAAACTATGTCAAAAAAATCTTTTGGAAAAGTTTTTATGTACTCTCTTGCATCGCCAATAAAAAGCTCTATTTTTATCTTCTCATCTTCATATTTTTGATTAATTGAGAGTTCATCTATAATATTTTTAAACTTTTCAAACTCTTTTGGATATGAGAAATTTTGTAAAGATTTTATTAAATCAAAATCAAGCTCTGGAGAGTAGATATTTATTTTAATATCAAGTCTGTTTTCTAAAATATAAAAGATAGTTGCAAAACTATTGTAACCCAAACCAAAACAGATATCTAATATATTTAACTCTTTTTTATTATAAGAGTGCGAAAATGCTGGAATAATGTGTTTATGCAAAGCTTCACTAAATCCACCATCTTGGGTATTGTGAAAGTGTTGATTATATTTTAAAGAGAAAAGTGTATGGCTACCATCATTTGTGGTAACCAGTTTATCTTCTAGCAAATTAGTTTCCTAAACTCTCTAGTTTATCTTCACTTAAAAATAGTTTCTCATTTGACATAACTCCAATATTTGAAGCTAGAATATCTCTTGCTATATCTTTTGCTTCAGGAAGTGAGTGCATAGCACAAGTTCCACATTGATATATATTTAGTTCTGGAATGTCGCTTTGTTTTTCAACTTTTAAAACATCTTCCATAGATTTTTTCCAAGCAGTTGCTACCTCTTCTTCTTTTGGAGTTCCTATTAAACTCATGTAAAATCCAGTTCTACAACCCATTGGAGAAACATCGATGATTTCAACTGTAGGAGAGTTTAAATGGTTTCTAATAAATCCAGCAAACAGATGCTCTAAAGTATGAATACCTTTTTCACTTAGCATCTTTTCATTTGGTTTACAAAATCTTAAATCAAAAACTGTAATAGCATCTCCTTTTGGTGTTTGCATAACTTTTGCAACTCGTACAGCAGGGGCTGGCATAATTGTATGATCAACTCT
Source organism: Aliarcobacter sp. (assembly GCF_041672065.1). NCBI lineage: Bacteria > Pseudomonadati > Campylobacterota > Epsilonproteobacteria > Campylobacterales > Arcobacteraceae > Aliarcobacter > Aliarcobacter sp. Next base: position 4,435 of record NZ_JBAZAH010000043.1, read on the forward strand.
AAAACTATCTAATAGTGGCATTTTTATTCCTCATATTTTTTATATTTAATATTTAAATCTTTTTTAAATAGGTATTAATTGTATCTAATTTTTAATGAATAAGATTTGATATAAAATCAAATTTAGATAGAATCTTAAACTACAAAAAATAAAAGGATTGTTTTATGAGTAACTATTTTAAAATAGAAAATAATCAAAACAACTCTTTTTATATCAAGCTACTTAACTCTTGGAGTAAAGATAATTTAAATCAAATTATCAAAGAGTTAGGAAATTTAAATATCTCAAAAAACTCAAATATTCAAATAGATTTTAAAAATTTAATAGATATTGATAGTATTTGTATCATATATTTAATATCTTTTTTAAAAAACTTCAAAGAAGAGAATATCTCTTTTTCAAACTTTGAAAAATATGAGACAAAATATAAATTCTATAAAAAACATTATCAAAATGAGGGTTTACAAAAAGAGAAAGAGGATAATCTTTTTGAAAATATTGGTAAAAAAAGTTATGAGATATATAGCTCTTTTAAACTATTTTTGATATTTATAGGCGAAGTTTTCTACTTCTTTGCATACTCTATTTTACATCCAAAGAAGATTAGATTTAAAGCTACTTTAAAATATATTGAAACATCTGCTGTAAATGCTTTGTTGATAGTTGTTGTAAGCTCATTTTTGGTTGGAGTTGTAATTGCTTATCAAGGAGCTGTTCAGCTTGAAAAATTTGGAGCAAACATATTTATTGTTGAGATGGTAGCAATTACAATGTTAAGAGAAATAGCACCTCTTATAACTGCAATTGTAATAGCTGGAAGAAGTGCAAGTAGCTACACAGCAGAAATTGGAGCTATGAAAATAACAGAAGAGCTAGATGCTATGAAAACTATGAATTTTGATCCAACACTTTTTTTAACTCTTCCTAGAGTTTTTGCATTAAGTGTTGCTCTTCCTTTGCTTGTTTTTTTAGCAGATATTGTAGGAATTATTGGTGGAATGGTAATTGCTTATACATATTTGGATGTTACTTTTTTAGAGTTTATTACAAGGCTTCACAATGAAGTTGCAGTAAAACATCTTTTAATTGGTATTTTCAAATCGGTTATTTTTGGTTGTTTTATAGCAATTATTGGTTGTTTTAGAGGTTTTCAAGTACAGAACAATACTACAAGTATTGGAAAATATACAACAATAAGCGTTGTAAATGCTATATTTGTAGTTATATTTTTAGATGCTATTTTTTCAATAATTTTTACACAAATAGGAATATAAAATGTCAATTATAAAAGTTGAAAATCTTTGTACATCTTTTGGAAAAAATATAATACACAACAACATCTCTTTTGATGTAAATGAGGGTGAAATATTTGGAGTATTAGGCGGAAGTGGTAGTGGAAAAACTGTTTTAGTAAAACAGCTTGTTATGCTAAATCCTATTCAAAAAGGGAGTGTGAAAATATTTGATAAAGATATTACAAACTTATCAATAGATGAGATAGATAAATTAAAATTAGATTTTTCATATTTGTTTCAATTTGGAGCTTTGTACTCTTTTTTAAATGTGATTGAAAATATTAGTGTGATGTTAAAAGAGTACACAAATTTGCCAAAAGATTTAATAGAAAAAATAGCTTATACAAATTTGGATATTGTAGGTCTTCCAAAAAGAGTTGCAACACTATATCCAAATGAACTAAGCGGTGGAATGAAAAAAAGAGTTGCATTTGCAAGAAGTTTAGCAATGCAACCAAAAATTCTATTTTTGGATGAGCCTACAAGTGGACTTGATCCTGCAAGTACAGATCAGATAAATGAACTTTTATTATATTTGAAAAAACATTTAAATATAACAACAGTTATAATAACTCACGATTTAGAGACTATTAAAACTGTACTTGATAGGTTTATAATTATAAAAAAAGAGAAGATATTTGATGGAACTATAAATGAAGCTTTAAAATCAGGAGATAGTTTTATTCAAGATTTTTTATCAATAAAAAGGGTTGGTTAATGGATACTAGGATTAATTTTTTAAAAATAGGTTTATTTGTTAGTTTACTATCTACACTTCTTATTTTTTCAATATTTTGGCTTGGTAAATTTGGATTAGAGAGTAAAAAACATGATACATACTTTACATTTTTTGATGATTCTATAAATGGTTTAAATATTGGCTCTTCTATAAAATACAAAGGCTTAGATATTGGTGTTGTAAAAAATATATCAATAAATCCAAAAAATTCTGAAGAGATAAAAATAGAGTTAGAGATTCAAAAAGGAACGCCCATAAAACATGATAACTACGCTATTTTAGGAAGTTTAGGAATTACAGGGCTTAAATATATTGAGCTTAAAGGTGGCAGTAACGAATCCCCACTTTTGGAAGATAATAAGTTTGGAGAAAAAGTTATAGAGTCAAAAAAATCAACCTTAAGCAATATAGTAACATCAACTGAAGATGTAATGAGAGAGGTTTTGATAATTCTTAAATCTTTTGAAAAAGTTTTAAACCAAGAAAATATCTCAAACTTTGCACAGCTTTTAGAAAATAGTGAAAAAAGTATGGCTAACTTTAATGAACTTTTATTTGATATCAAAAACTTTACAGATGTTGGAAGTTCTAGCTTTAAAAGTGTTAAAACTTCAGCAGATAGCTTTAATATTACAATGAAAAAATTAGAAGAAGAGCTAGAAAAAGGGAGTTTTGATATAAAAAATTTAACTCAAGATAGTTTAAATAATTTAGAATCTGCCTTAACAAATATGAATGAAACTTTAATTACTATGCAAGAGTTAATTAAAAATTTAAATGAAAGCCCAAGTGATTTGTTGTTTAAACAAAAATCTATAAATTTTGGTCCAGGAGAGAAAAATGAGAAGTAGTATTTTAATTTTTTTAACACTAATTTTATTTAGTGCTTGTAGTTTCAAACAAGAGAAAATCTTCATAAATCATTATGGAATAGATTTTCAAACAAAAGCTTTAGAAACTAAAGCAAAATTTGACTCAATTTTTATTGAAGAACCAAATATAAATAGAGCTTTTAATTCACAAGCAATTTTTTATAGCAACAAAGAGTTTCAATTTGAAGAGTATGCAAAAAATAGATGGATAAGCTTTCCATCTAATATGGTTTATACTCAAATAGTTGACTCTTTTATATCTAGTAATATTTTTGCAAATGTATTAAAAGATAAGAAGATAAAAAGCCAATATAGATTAAAAACAGAAGTTTTTAAGATGTATCAAGATTTTGAAGATGATAAATCTTATGCAGTTTTGAAAATAAAATTTGATTTAGTAAAAGATGAAAAGATAGTAAAATCTTTTATTTTTAATCAAAAAACTCTTTGTGATACAAATGATGCTTACGGTTTTGTAAAGGCTTTAAATAGTAGTTTTGAAGATAGTTTAAATAGTTTGTTAAAGGATTTATCAATCCTTTAACCTTTTAGCAATGATTGGTGCGATATTCATAACCAAAAATAGTCTTACAATATGGTGCAAAGTTATATAAGGTAAATTTGCACCAACTAAAAGTGCTATTAAATTTATCTCAGTTTGACCACCAGGTCCAAAAGCAAGTAATATATCTAAAGTAGCAAAACCAAAAAAGTGGTGAATAATAAAAATAAAAATTCCACACAAGATTATTAAAATAACAAAATGTCCCAAAGTAGCAACTAAAGTATTAAAAATAGTTTTTAAATCAACATTTTTAAATGTAAACCCAATAATTGAGCCAAAAACAACTTGAATAAATTTAAGTAACTCATCTGGTATATGTGTAGTTACAAATCCGCCTGAATATAAAATAATACTTATAATCATAGGACCAATCAAATATGCAGCTGTTAGTTTTATCTTTTTTGCAAAGAGTGCTGCAAAAACTGCTAAAACATAGATATATAAAAACTCTAAAATATCTATATCTTTTATAGGTGTTGTTAAAAGCTGGTTACCTCTTATATCAATTTGAAAAAGATATTGAATAATAAAAGGCAAAGATACAACTACAAAAAATAGTCTTGAACTTTGCATTAAAGTTATCTTTGCTGTATTTGCTTTTAGCTCTTGTCCAATTATAACCATCTCAATAACACCACCTGGCATTGAGCCTAAATAAGAGGTTTTTAAATCATATTTTAAAACTTTATAGTAATAGTATGTTCCAAAAAATATAACCAAAATGGTAAATGGAATAACCAAAAGTAAACTAATAGTGTATTGTGGAATATAGTTTAAAATTGCTGGAGTAAAGGCACTTCCAATTGCTAGACCAATTAAAATTCTTGCAGGTGCTGAAAATATTTTTGGGCTTTGTATTGGAATTTTTTGAAATCTTATTAATATGCTTGTAGCAAAAATACTTCCTAAAAGCCAAGGAAGTGGAAGATGCAAATATATAAAAATAAGTGAACCACAAAAAGCTACTAGTAAAGCTAGTAGCATTTGAAAAATATTTTTTATCATTTAAAGTAGTGAAATATGTTTTACAGCTTCTAAAGAGTCTTTTTTTACAATATTAGTATATTTTAAAAGTTCCTCTTCATTTGAGTAACCACATAGTACTCCAACAGAGTTTATAGAGGCATTTGAAGCAGAGATTAAATCAAGTTTTGTATCTCCTACCATAAATGCTTGATGTTTTTTATCATCATATTCAAAAGCATCTAAAGCCTTTAGAATTGGCTCTTTATGAGGTTTTGGATTTTCTACATCTTCTCTTCCAATTATTACTTCAAAATGTTTTAAAATATCAAAGTTTTCTAATATTGGAGTTGAATAGATTCTTGTTTTTGTAGTAACCACTCCAAGCTTTGCAAATTTTGAAGCTAAGGTTACTGCTTCAAAAGCATTTTCCAAAAGTAGTGTTTGAGCAACTGAAATATCTTTATATCGCATTTTATAACTATCTACAAAATCCCAAACTATTTTTCTATCTACACCCAAATTTTCAAACATAATATCAAGTGGATAACCAATTTGAACCTTTATATCTTCAATAGTTCCTTTAAAATCAAAATTATGTTTTGAAAAGGCATGTAAAAATGTATCAGTTATTGCATCTGTTGAGTCAATTAGTGTTCCATCTAAATCAAATAAAATAATCTTCTCTTTTTTGTTCATAAAAATTTTTACTCCTCTATTTGCCAATCTTTTTGATTGTGCATTATTCCTATAATTGATGGTTCTATATTTTTTATCTTTTTATTTACAACTGTAATTGAGTCTGGAATATATAAAAATAGATATGGCAAATCGTTTGAAATGATTTTAAAAATCTCTTTATATATTTTGCTTAGCTCATCTTTATTTACAGTTGTAATTCCTTTTTCAATCAACTCATCAACTCTTTCATTTTTATAATCTACCAAATTAAATCCACCTAGTTTTGAACTTGAACTATGCCATAAAGGATAAGCATCTGGCATCAAAGCCAAAGACCATCCTAAAAGTACAGTTTCAAATTTTCGTGGATGAACAACAGTATTTAAAAAAGCTTGCCACTCCATAACTTTGATTTTCATATTTACACCAACTTTTGCTAGTTGGTATTGTAAAATCAAAGCTGTATTTACTCTTATATCATTTCCTGTATTTGTAACAAGTTCAAATGTTAAAGGATTTTTCTCATCATACCCAGCCTCTTTTAATAAAGCTTTTGCTTTTTTTAAATCTTGAACAACTGGTTTTACCTCATCATTATAAGCAAATGTATCTGGCATAAAAGGACCGTTGCAAACCTTTGCATAACCAAAAAACAAAATATCTATTAACTCTTGTCTATTTATAGCTAAAGATAGAGCTTCTCTAACTTTTATATCACTAAATTTTGGATTTTTTAAGTTAAATCCTAAATAAGAAAAACCGTTACTAGCCTTTGTTAAAATATCAAAACTATTTTTAAACTCATCATCTATTTGTCTTGAAACTTGCATAGCAGTAAGGCTTCCAATATCGAGTTTGTTTTGTTTTAGATACAAAAAAGATGTATTTGTATCTGGTAAAAATTTATATAAAATTCTATCAATTTTTGGACGACCTTCAAAAAAATAATCATTTGCAATAAGTTCAATATCACTTGCTGTTTTAAACTCTTTTAATTTATAAGAGCCTGTTCCTATTGGATTTTTATTAAAACTGCTTGTCATAAGATTTTGTTCATCTTTTAAAATATGATATGGTAAAAGACCAACCATCCAAATTTCTAAGGCTTTAAAATATGGTTTTTTATACTCAATCTCAACTGTTAAATCATCAAGAGCTTTTACACTTTTTACCTCATTAAAGTTTGATTTTATAGAGTTAAAAACAGTTGGACTTATTATTTGCTCATAAGTAAAAACTACATCTTTTGCAGATAGTTTTACACCATCGTGCCAAAGCACATTATCTTTTAATCCAATTATTAATTTTGTAGGAGTTTCAAATTTGTAATATGAAGCGATACTAGTTGTAACATTTCCATCTTTATCATACTTCAAAAGCCCATCAAATAGCCAATTTGCAATCTCACTACTAGCAGAATCATTTGCTAAAATAGGATTTAATCTACTAGGACTTGAACTCATAGACAAAGTAAGAGTTGAGGCACTTAGTGATAGAAAAAATATTATATTTATTATTAAAAATTTCATGGCGTATTGTATTGTTTTTTATATAAATTGGCTTTTAAACTCTATTTGTGATACAATTATTTTTTTTATTGCGGGGGAACACTTAAATGTGTTGAGAAGGTAAAACCTGACCCTTTGAACCTGTTGGTTAATACCAGTGTAGGAAGCAAATTTTAAAGATTAAAATTTAGAACTTAATAATAAATAACTAAAATTTAATTAAAAAAGGTGCTTTCAAATGAAGGCACCTTTTTTTTTGCCCAAAATAAAAGAAAAAATATTACAAAAAGGATTGTTATGAAAAAAGTTTTAACCATTGCAGGTTCTGACTGTATTGGTGGAGCTGGAATACAAGCTGATTTAAAAACTTTTAGTTCATTTGGAACTTATGGTATGAGTGTAGTAACTGCTGTTGTGGCTGAAAATACATTTAGTGTTATAGAGATTCAAGATGTAACTTCCAATATGATTCAAAAACAACTTGAAGCTGTTTTTGATGATATTATTCCAGATGTTATAAAAATTGGAATGCTTGGAAATATTGATACAATGAGAGTTGTAAGTGAGTTTTTACAAAAAGCAAAACAAAACTACAAAGATTTAAAAGTTGTTGTAGATCCTGTTATGTATGCAAAAAATGGTGCAGCTTTAATGGATATAAAAAATATGAATAGCTTAATTGAGCTAATTTTACCTATTGCAGACCTAATAACACCAAATATAGCAGAAGCTCAACACTTAGCAAATATGAAAATAGAGTCAAAAGATGATATAAAAAAGGCTTGTAAGATTATATTTGATAAAGCTTGTAAAAATGTACTTATAAAAGGTGGAGATAGTTTTGATGCTTTGGATATTTTATTTGATGGAAACAATTTCTTTGAATTTGAATCACCAAAAATAAAAACTACAAATACTCACGGAACTGGTTGCACATTCTCATCTGCAATTGCAGCAAACTTAGCTTTAGGAAACTCTTTAAAAGATTCTATTCAAATATCAAAAGAGTATATTTATGAAGCTATAAAAAATGCACCAAATTTAGGAAAAGGAAATGGTCCAACAAACCATTTTCATAAATTTTTTAAAGGAGAGTAGATGATAGATATTTTAGTAGATATATTAAAAGATACAAAAGAGAAAAATCCTTTAATTCATCAAATTACAAACTATGTAACTGTAAATGATTGTGCAAATGTAACTTTAGCAATAGGTGCTAGTCCTGTTATGGCTGATGAGATTGATGAAGTTGAAGATTTTGTAGATATTGCATCATCTTTACTTTTAAATATTGGAACAATAAATAAAAGAGTAAAAAAATCTATAAAAAAAGCATCTTCAAAAGCAAAAAGTATAAATACTCCAGTAATTCTAGACCCAGTTGGAGTTGGGGCTAGTAAGATTAGAACTTCTATTGTAAAAGAGCTTTTAAAAGAGTCAAAAGTTGATGTTTTAAGAGGAAATATATCTGAGATAAAATCAATCTTGAAAATTAGCTCAAATACAAAAGGTGTTGATGCCTCAAAAGATGATTTTGACTCAATAGAAAATCTTAGTTTCATTGCTAAAAAATTATCAAAAAAGTATAAAAATATTGTTGCAATAACAGGTGAAGTTGATATTATTAGTGATGGAAAAAGAGCTGTTGCTATTAAAAATGGGAATGATCTTTTACCAAAAATTACAGGAACTGGTTGTATGTGTTCATCTTTAATCGCTAGTTTTTGTGGAACTTCAAATGATAAACTATTTGAAGCAACTGTTTTGGGTATATTGGTTATGGGTATTGCTGGTGAAATTGCATCTATAAATGCAAATAAAAAAAATCTTGGAACTTTTCACAAAGGGCTATTTAATGTAATAGGAAACTTCAATGAAGAGATTTTAAGAAGTATGGCAAAAATTAAAGTTTTGTCTTAAATTTAACAAAGGAAAAATATGAATAACAACAAAATATTTGCAGAGATGATGATAAATATTCCACTTTGCACTCACTATGAAGCTAAAGAGGTTTTAGTTTTAGGAACTATTGATGATGCTATTGTAAATGAAGCAAAAAAGCACTCAGATGAATCAAATATAACATTCTCAAATCTTGATATTCTTAAACAAAAAGAGGAAAAGAGTGTTGATACAATTATCTTAACAGATATCAAACTTGATTTTCAAACTCTTTCAGATATTTTTAGAGTTTTAAAATCTGATGGAATTTTAACTTTTAGTTCTAGCTTTTACTCTAAAGATATTGAAGCTTTAAAAAATGATTTAGAAGTTGCTGGAAAACTATTTTGGATTGTTATGCCTTTTAGTTTTGGTCACACAACTTCAATTATTGCTTCAAAAAAATATCATCCAACTGCTGATTTAAATCTAAATAGAGCTGAGTTTTTGGAAGATATGGATTATTATAGTGCAGAGATTCACTCTGCATCTTTTGTTTTTCCTGCAAAGGTTCATAAAGAGTTAACTGGTATTGCTAAAAGATAAGGAGATAAAGAAAATGCAAAATATACAAAAATGGTTAGAAGAACACAAAAACGATGAAGTAAGAACGCAAATGTATTATGCTAAAAAGGGCATTATTACTCCTCATATGGAGTTTGTAGCAAAAAAAGAGAACTTAAAACCTGAATTTATTAGAAGTGAAATTGCAAGAGGAAGACTTATTATTCCTGCAAATGTGAATCATATAAATCAAGAACCAATGGCAATAGGAATTGCAAGCTCTTGTAAAATAAATGCAAATATTGGAAGTTCTGCAATTGTTAGCGATGTTCAAGGAGAGTTAGAAAAAGTTGATGTTTGTTTAAAATATGGTGCTGATACAATTATGGATTTAAGTACAGGTGGAGATTTAGATCTTATACGAAAAGCTGTAATAGCTCACTCTACAGTTCCAATTGGAACAGTTCCTATTTATCAAATTTTACATGATGTAAAAGATAAAATAGAGGATTTAACAATTGAAAAGATGCTTGAAGTAATTCAAAGACAAGCAGAACAAGGTGTTTCATACTTCACAATTCATGCTGGATTTTTACTTGAGTTTATGCCTCATATTGCAAAAAGAAAGATGGGAATAGTTTCAAGAGGTGGAAGTTTAATGGCAGCTTGGATGATGCATTATCACAAAGAGAATCCTTTTTACACAGCTTTTGACAAAATTTTAGATATTTGTAGAAAGTATGATGTCTCTTTATCTTTGGGAGATAGTTTAAGACCTGGATGTTTAGCAGATGCAAGTGATGAAGCACAACTAAGAGAGTTAAAAGTTCTTGGAGATTTAACTTTAAGAGCTTGGGAAAAAGATGTTCAAGTTATGATTGAAGGTCCAGGACATGTGCCTTTAAATCAAATTGAGAGAAATATGAAGATAGAAAAAGAGTATTGTCATGAAGCTCCATTTTATATTTTAGGACCATTAACTACTGATATTGGTGCTGGATATGATCATATCTCAAGTGCAATTGGTGCAGCTGTTGGTGGATGGCATGGAGCATCAATGCTTTGCTATGTTACTCCAAAAGAGCATTTAGGATTACCAAATGCTGAAGATGTTAGAAATGGAATTATTGCGTATAAAATTGCTGCTCACAGTGCTGATATTGCTAGAAATAGAAAAGGAGCTAGAGATATTGATGATGCAATGAGTGATGCAAGATATGCTTTTGATTGGAACAAACAGTTTGAACTAGCACTTGATCCTGACCGTGCTAGAGAGTATCACGATGAGACTTTACCTCAAGATGTATTTAAAGAAGCAGAGTTTTGCTCTATGTGTGGACCAAAATTTTGTTCATATAAAATAACTCAAAAAATCATGAAAGATCATGCAGATAAGATAGCTTAAGCCTTTTTATAAAGAATAACTTAAAATGAAGAGAAAATTAAAAAAGGCAATATTTTATTAACAATATATTTTTAAAGAACATTTGCAAGTAAATATTTCTTGCTGATGTTTGATTTTTGAAGTA
>NZ_JBAZAH010000044.1:0-14774 GCF_041672065.1 Aliarcobacter sp.
CTTTAGAAGGAATACAACCTACATTTAAACAAACTCCACCTAAAGTTGAGTATCTCTCAACTATAGTTGTTTCAAATCCTAAATCCGCACATCTAAAAGCAGCAGAATAACCACCAGGTCCTGCTCCTATTACTAAAACTTGAGTTTTAACTTCAGTCATTTTAGCTCCTTATAGACTTAAAAGTCTTAAATCACTTAGGATTTGACTTAAAGTTGTTGTAAATCTAGCACCATCAGCACCATCTATTACTTTATGATCATAAGATAGACTTAATGGAAGCATAAGTCTAGGTTTAAATTTTTTACCATTAAAAATTGGTTTTATAGAAGATTTTGATACACCTAAAATTGCAACTTCTGGAGAGTTGATAATTGGTGTAAAGTATGTTCCACCAATTCCACCTAAACTTGAAATTGTAAAGCATCCACCACTCATATCACTTGAAGTTAGTTTTCCTTCTCTTGCTTTTTGAGATAGTTGTGCTAACTCAATTGCAATCTCTTTGAAACCTTTTTTATCTACATCTTTAATAACAGGAACTAAAAGTCCATTTGGTGTATCAACAGCAACTCCAATATTATAATACTCTTTCATAATTAGCTCTTGTCCATCACTACTTAAGCTTGAGTTAAATTTTGGATGAAGTTTTAGAGCTTTTTCAACTGCTTTTATTATAAATACAAGAGGTGAAAGTTTGAAATCTTTTGCTTTCTCATTTTGCTCAATTCTAAACTCTTCAAGCTCTGTAATATCAGCTTCATCAAATTGTGTAACATGAGGAGCTGAAAGATAGTTTTTATGTAAAAATGGACCTGATACTTTTTGAACACGACTAAGCTCAACTCTATTTATTTTTCCAAATTGTGAAAAATCAATCTCTTTTGACTCAGGCAAATTAAACCCAAATCCAACACCTGTTGCACTTGCTGGTTTATTTAATTGCTCTTTTACATAAGCTTTAATATCTTCAACTACAATTCTTCCTTTTGCAGCACTACCTTTTACAAAACCTAAATCAACTCCAAACTCTCTTGCAATTTTTCTAACACTTGGACTTGCATATACCTTTGTAGCTTTTTTAGATAATACTTTACTCTCTTCTTCAATATCTGCACTTCTTGCAGCTACTTCTTGCAGCGTTGGAGTAGTAGGTGTAACTTTTTCTATTTTTGTAGGAGTAGTTGGTGCTTGAAATGCTGGAGTTGGAACTTTGTTTTCTACAACAACAGTTTTTATTATTTTTGCGATTAAATCACCACTATTTATTTTTTGTCCAACTTCAACAAATAGTTCAATAATCTCACCACCAAATGGTGCTGGAACATCCATTGAAGCTTTTTCTGTTTCAAGAGTGATTAAACCATGGTCAGCTTCAACTATATCTCCAACTTTTACCATGATATCAATTAAATCAACATCTTTATCAGCACCTAAATCAGGAACTCTAACCTCTTCAACAACAGATTGAATAGATTGCTCTTTTACAAATTGTGTTGGAGTTTGAGTTACAACTTCCTCTTTAATCTCCTCTTTTTTAGCAACAACTGTTTCAGATTTAACTTCTTCATTAGAGTTCTCTTCTAAAGCTTCAACTCTAGCGATTAAATCTCCACTATTAGCTTTATCTCCAACTTTTACTAAAATCTCTTTGATAATTCCAGCATGAGTTGTAGGTACATCCATAGAGGCTTTTTCTGTCTCTAAAGTTATAAGTCCATCTTCAACTTCAACTTTGTCTCCAACTTTAACCATAATATCAATTAAATCAACATCTTTATCAGCACCTAAATCAGGAATAAAAATATCATAAATTTTTGCCATTTTTTACTCCTTAAGCTTTTAGTGGATTGATTTTATTTGCATCAATCTCATATCTGTTTTTAGCTTCAAGAGCAACTTTTTTATCAATTTTTCCATTTCTTGCAAGTTGTGCAAGTGTTGTATAAACAATAAAATTAGTATCAACTTCAAAGAATTTTCTTAAATTTGCTCTACTATCACTTCTACCAAATCCATCTGTTCCTAGAGTTTTAAAGCTTCCTTTTACAAAAGGAGCTATTTGCTCTGAATAAGTTTTTACATAATCTGTTGCAGAGATAATAATATTATCCTCATCATCACCTAAAACAGTGTTTGCATAAGATGATTTTGGCTCTTTTTCAATATTTAAAAGATTTTCTCTCTCAACATCTTGTGCTTCTCTTGCTAATTCGTTGTAAGAAGTTACAGAGAATAGTTCACTTGAAATTCCATACTCTTTTTCTAAAATCTCTGCCGCTTTTAGAACCTCTTGGAATATTGAACCAGAACCTAAAAGTTTAACTTTATAGTTGTTTTTAGCTTCAAAAGTTTTAACTTTATAAATTCCTTTTATAATTCCCTCTTCAACACCTTTTGGCATTGCAGGTTGTGCATAGTTTTCATTTAAAGTTGTTATATAGTAGAAAACATCCTCTTGTTTCTCTCCATACATTCTTTGCATTCCATTATGAACAATAACAGCAACTTCATACGCATAAGTTGGATCATAAGTTACACAATTTGGAATAGTATTTGCTAAAATATGAGAGTGTCCATCTTCGTGTTGTAGTCCCTCTCCATTTAGTGTAGTTCTTCCACTTGTTCCTCCAATTAAGAATCCTCTTGCTTTTTGATCTCCAGCAGCGTAACATAAATCTCCAGTTCTTTGGAATCCAAACATTGAGTAGAAGATATAAAATGGAATCATTGGACAATCATTAACTGAATATGATGTTGCAGCTGCTATCCATGAACTCATAGCTCCAAGTTCATTAATTCCCTCTTGTAGAACTTGACCTTTAATATCCTCTTTGTAAAATGCAACTTGATCTTTATCTTGTGGAATATATTTTTGACCAACACTTGAGTAAATCCCAACTTGTCTAAACATACCTTCCATACCAAAAGTTCTAGCTTCATCTGGAACTATTGGAACAATATTTTTTCCAATATTTTTATCTTTTAATAAAACATTTAAAACTCTTACAAATGCCATTGTTGTAGATATTTCTCTATCTGCAGTACCTTCAAGCATTGCATCAAATGCATTTAGAGCTGGAAGTTCAAGTTTATTTGAGAATTTCTCTCTTCTTTGAGGAACATATCCACCAAGAGCAGCTCTTCTTTCTTGTAAATATTTAAACTCAGCAGAATCAGGTTCAGGTCTGTAGTATGAAAATGATTCAACTTGCTCATCTGTAAGAGGTAAATTAAATCTATCTCTAAATTGAATTAAGTTTGCAGTATCTACTTTTTTAACTTGGTGAGCAATATTCATACCCTCAGCAGCAGCTCCCATTCCATAACCTTTTACAGTTTTTGCTAAAATTACAGTTGGTCTTCCAACAGTCTCTGTTGCTCTTTTAAATGCTGCATAAACTTTTACAGGGTCATGTCCACCACGATTTAGTTTCCAAATATCATAATCACTCATATTTTCAACTAATTTTGCAGTCTCTGGATATTTGTTAAAGAAGTTTTCTCTTGTGTATGCTCCACCTTTTTGTTTAAAGTTTTGATACTCTCCATCAACTGTTTTTTCCATTAGTTCAAGAAGTTTTCCAGATTTATCTTTTTCTAATAAAGAGTCCCATAATCCTCCCCAAATAACTTTAAGAACTTCCCATCCAGCACCTCTGAATTGTCCTTCAAGTTCTTGAATGATTTTTCCATTTCCTCTAACTGGACCATCTAGTCTTTGTAGGTTACAGTTAATTACAAATATTAAATTATCTAAACCTTCTCTTCCAGCAAGTCCAATAGCTCCCAATGATTCAGGCTCATCAGTTTCACCATCACCTAAAAAGCAGTAAACTTTTTGTCCACTACAATCTTTTATTCCTCTATTTGTAAGATATTTTAAAAATCTTGCTTGATAAATAGCTTGTAAAGGTCCAAGTCCCATAGAAACTGTTGGAAATTGCCAATAAGAAGGCATTAATTTTGGATGTGGATAAGATGATAATCCATCAGCAAAAGCCTCTTGTCTAAAGTTATCCATTTGCTCTTCACTAATTCTTCCCTCAACAAAACTTCTAGCATAAATACCAGGACTTATGTGACCTTGGAAAAATATTAAATCTCCACCATCTTTATCATTTGGTGCTTTAAAAAAGTGATTAAAAGCAACATCATAAATAGTTGCAGAAGATTGAAATGATGCAATATGACCACCTAGTTCTAAACCTTTTTTAGAAGCTCTTTGTACCATAATTTGAGCATTCCATCTAATAATAGATCTTATTTTTCTCTCAATATCCATATTTGCTGGCATTTTTGGCTCTTCATCTGTACCAATAGTATTTATATACGCAGTTGTAGCACTATATGGAAGATGCGCACCACTTCTTCTTGATTTATCAATTAACTTCTCAAGTAAAAAATGAGCTCTCTCAACTCCTTCTTCTTCTATTATTGCCTCTAAAGCCTCCATCCATTCTTGTGTCTCTAATGGATTAATATCTTCTAAATTTAACTTTGGCATGAAACCCCTTTTATAAAAGTTATCTTAATTTTTTAAATTAATTTTGAATTTTAATATAAATTAAATTATAATTCACTTATATCATATTTTTTAGGATAAAAGCATATGAATTTTAACAATAAGTTTAGATTGATTATAACACAAAATCTTAGTTCAAGTATTAATTCAAATATTGATAAAGCACTATTTAAATCATTTAAAAATGATTCAATACCAGTATTAAGGCTCTATACTTGGGAAGATTGTGTTACTTTAGGAGCTGGACAAAAATTAGATGATTACGAAAAGTTACAAAATAGTTACAAAAATAATATATCTAAAAGATTAACAGGTGGTGGAGTTTTATTTCATGGTCATGATATTTCATATACAATATTAGTAAATCCAAATATGATAGAGAATAAAGATGTAAAAGAGACATACTTCTTAATATGTCAATTTTTATTAAAGTTTTATGAAGATTTGGGTTTAAAAGCAGATTTTGCAAAAGATAATAAAGATATAGTTTTAAGTAAAAGTCCTTTTTGTCAAGTTGGATTTGAAGCTTATGATATTATAATCAATAATAAAAAAATTGGTGGAAATGCTCAAAAAAGAGCTAAAAACTGCATACTTCAGCACGGTTCTATTCCTCTTTATACAAAACAAAAAGATGAGCTTTTTGGGAATTCATTAGAGGATTTTGGTATAAATTTGAGTTTTGAAGATGCAAAAGATAGATTAATAAAAGCATTTAAAACTACATTTAATGTAGAGTTTTTTGAAGATAAGTTAAATAAAGAAGAGTTAGAAATTTTAGATAGTTTAAATAAGGATAATCAAAAATGACACAACAAATAGATTTTAAAGAGAGAGCAAATTTTAAAAAACCTGAGTGGTTAAGAAAAAAACTAACTCCTCATGCACAAATTGAGATGGAGAATTTACTTAAAGATGTAGGTGGACTTCATACAATTTGTCAAGAGGCAAAATGTCCAAATATTAGTGAATGTTTTGCAAATAAAAATGCTACATTTTTAATTTTGGGAAATATTTGTACAAGAAGATGTACATATTGTAATGTAACAACTGGAAAACCTCATGGTGTTGATCTAAGCGAAATTCAAAAAGTTACAACTTCAGTATTAAGACTAGGACTTAAATTTGTAGTTATTACAAGTCCAGCAAGAGATGATTTAGCTGATGGTGGAGCAGAGCAATTTTATAGAGTAACTAAAGATATTTTAGAAAAATCTCCTCAAACAAAAGTTGAGATTTTAATTCCAGATTTCAAAGCAAATGAAGAGAGCTTAAAAAGAGTAATAGATTCAGGAGCTACAATTATTGGACACAATGTAGAAACTGTTCCTAGCCTTTATAGAATTAGAAGAAATGGAACTTATGAGAGAAGTTTAGAAGTTTTAAGAAAGTTAAAAGAGCTTGGTGGAGATAAAATTAAAACAAAAAGTGCTTTAATGGTTGGACTTGGTGAAACAGAAGATGAGATGATTGCTGTATTTAAAGATTTGTTGGGTGTTGGTTGTAAGTTTTTAAGTATTGGTCAATATTTAGCACCTAGTGGAGATTTTGAAAAAGTTATAGAGTATGTTAAACCTGAACAGTTTAAACGATATGAACAACTAGCCTATGATTTGGGATTTGAGTTTGTAAAAGCAAGTCCATACGCAAGAAGTTCATATATGGCTCACCAATATCTACAAGAGTAGTTAAAATTACTTATTTATGGAGTAAATTACTCCATAAAAGATATATTTTTGAAAAACTCTCTATATTTTGTATCGCCTTCATCTCTAGCTTTCATAGCTGCTCTTGGGTGTTCATTTAGCTGACCAGTTATCATATAAGGAATACTATATCCCCAGTCAAGTTTTTTCTCTAAATCAACTATATAGTTTTCAATAAACTCTAAAACAGGCATCTGTTTATATTTTGGATTTTTCAAAAATCCTAATAGAAGTTCAAGTGGACAGTTTCCAGCACCACGTCCTAGACCTGAAACTGTAACATCAAGAAAACTTGCTCCATAGATCATAGCTTCTAAAGTATTTGCATATGCAAGTTGAAGATTGTTATGTGCATGAATTCCAACTTTTTTACCTGATTTTTCTGCAAAACTTAGATATTTTTCTGTTAAATCTCTTATTTGTTCTGGATAAAATGATCCAAAACTATCAGCTATATAGATTACATCAACATTTGTTTTACTTAAAGCCTCTAAAACTTCATCCAACTCTTTTTCTGATACTTTTGAAATAGCCATAATATTTACAGTTGTTTCATAACCTTTTGCATGAGCATCTTCTATTAGCTCAATTGCTGCTGGGATTTGATGAATATATGTTGCAACCCTAATCATATCAACAACACTCTCATTTTTTGGTCTAAGCTCTTCTTTTAAACTTCTTCCAATATCACTCATTACAGCAATTTTTAGATTCGTTTTGTTCTCCCCAACAACTCTTCTAATATCTTCTTCTTTGCAGAAATTCCAAGCTCCATACTCTTTTTCACTCATTAAAGTTGGAGATACATTTTTACCAATCTCCATATAATCAACACCAGCTTTTACACACATCTCATAGTGAGCTTTTACAAATTCATCACTAAAGTAAAAATTATTTACAAGTCCACCATCTCTAATTGTGCAATCAAAAACTTTTAAATCTTCTCTAACTGAAAGGATAGTTCCCTTTTTTTCCAACATATTATTCCTTCAAAATTTTAGTCAATTATCTTAGCAAAAGATAATAAAAAGATAAATTAATAAAATTAATTTTCTAGTTTATTTTTATCAATCTCCTCATTTATCTCATCATCTTCTTTACTAGAACTATTTTTAGACTCTTCTGAAACATTTTTTTCTAAAAACTCTTTTTCATTAACATTTTCTAATATTTTCTTTGCCATTAAAGATGCTTTTTCTGCAATACTATTAGTGTCTCCAGCAATTTGAGCATTCTCTTGAGTCTTTTTATCAAGCAAACTTATTGCATCATTTATTTGAATAACTGCATTTTGTTGCTCTTTTGATGAACTTGCTATGTCTTGAATTAAAGAAGTTGTCTGATTTATAGACTCATTTAGGTTTTTATACCCTTCAATCATATTTGTAGCAATACTTTTACCCTCATTTGCTTTTACTGTAGCAAGTTCAACAATATCTTTTATCTCTTTTGCAGCTTCTGCACTTCTAGTTGCTAGATTTCGCACCTCTTGAGCTACAACTGCAAACCCTTTTCCAGCTTCACCAGCAGTTGCAGCTTCAACAGCTGCATTTAGACTTAAAATATTTGTTTGAAATGCAATATTATCTATTACTCCAATAGCTTCATTTACTAAATTTACTTGTGTATTTATCTCATCCATTGCAGTTGTTGTTTGATTTGCAAGCTTTTCACCAAGAGATGCTGAATTTGTAACATTTGAAGCTATTTGTGACATCTGAGCTATTTTATTATTTGAATTTGAAATACTTGAAGTTACCTCTTCAAGTGCAGCTGCTGTCTCTTCTAAAGATGCAGCTGCTTCATTTGAACTTTGATTTAGTTTATCAACATTTTTTAATAACTCACTAGAAGAGTTATCAAGAGTAATTCCATTCTCTTTATCTTTTATAAGCATATCATTGATTGCATTTCTTAGTTCATTTATGTTTTTTATTAAAGTTTCAAAAACTCCACCTTTTTCAATATTGTCTAGTTTTAACTCTTTTGTATAGTTATATTTTACATACTCTTCTAAAATATTATTTACACTAATAAAGTTCTGTTTTGTAGCACTTATCATATCATTTATACTATTTTTTAATGTAGATAAAGTATCATTTGTTGAGTTCTCTTTTATTAACTGGCTATAGTATCCTTGTTTTACTCTATTTACTACATTGAACACATCATCTAAAAGTTTCTTATCTTCTAAAGTTGAATTTTCGATTTTTTCTATATTTGAATTTATAAGTTTAGCCATTTGTCCAAATTCATCACTATTTTTTATATCTATATACTCTATTTTTGAACTATTTTTATTTAAAAAATCAAAAAATGAGATAAGACCAGATTTAAATCTATTTAAAGATAGTAAAATATCTCTTGATAGAAGTATTAAAGATAAAATAACTATTGTAATAATAAGTAAAGATTCAATAATTATTATATTTTTCAAATCATTCATTTGAGTATGATAGAGTTGTGTTTGAAGATTGTAATCATCTTCTATCTCTTTTATAAGTTTGGAAAAGTTCTCTCTACTTTTATTTGCCAAAGGAGTTGCATCTTTTCTATATGCAATATACATATTTGCTCTAACTTCAGGAGTTCTTTCAATATTTTCCATAGATTTCATTTTTTGATAACCATCTTCAACAAAATCAATAACAGTTTGTTTTACAAGTAAAACTTTCTCTTTTTCATCTTTTGTCTCTGTGATATTTACTATTTTTTCAAACAAATCAATAATTTTTGCTTTACTATTTTCAAGATTTTTGATATTTCTCTCATATGCATTTCCTAGCATAATATCTCTTGTATTTCTAGCAACAAAATTAAGCTCTTTTTCTACTTCCAAAACATAAAACTTAGCAGCAATCGCTTTATCTTTAAAAGTATCAAAACTTTTTTCTGCATCTATTAGATTATTAAATTTAAATAATCCTGTAATAAATATAGTAACAAAAATTACAATTGCAAATAAAATCATCTTTTTTGCAATAGTAAAATTAAATCCTTGCATAACTCTCTCCTTGAATAAATTAATAGAAGATTAATATAACATAATAAAATAATCTAAGTATTAGAAAATATTTAATTTAGAGCTTCCTATATTAAAAAATGATACAATACTACTCAAAAATTAAAGAATGAGTTTAGAGTATGACAAAAGAAGAGTATGATAAAAAAATAGAGAAATTAATAACTTGGGCAAAAGCTTATTATGTTTTTGATGAACCACTTGCTAGCGATGAAGAGTATGATTTACTTGCAAGAGAGTGTTTGGATTTTGAACAAAATAATCCACTTTTAAGTAATCCAAATTCACCAAATAAAAGAGTTGGTGGGTATGTATTAGATAGTTTTTCAAAAGCTACTCATCTTAGTCGTATGTGGAGTCAAGAGGATATTTTTGATACAAAAGAGCTTAAAGATTGGATAAAAAGAGCTTCAAAAGCTGGTGATGAGTTGGAGTTTTTTATTCAGCCAAAGTTTGATGGAGCTAGTTTAAATTTAATATATGAAGATGGTGTTTTAAAACAAGCAATTACAAGAGGAGATGGAAGCGTTGGTGAAGATGTAACTCATAATGTTTTAACAATTCACTCAATTCCACTAAAAATAGAAGAGAAATCACTAATAGAGATTAGAGGTGAAGTTGTAATAAAAAAAGATGATTTTTTAAAAATAAATGAAGAGAGATTAAAAAACAGTGAAGCCCCATTTGCAAATCCAAGAAATGCAGCTGCTGGAAGTTTAAGACAGCTTGATTCTAGTATAACTGCAAAGAGAAAACTATATTTCACTCCTTGGGGAGTAGGTCAAAACTCTTTAAACTTTTCAAAAACAAGTGATTTGATGAACTATATATTCTCTTTGGGATTTGATGAAGCACCTATGCAAACTATTTGTAAAGATGCAGTTGAAATAGAAGAGATATATAAAAATATGGTAGAAAAAAGAGATAGTTTTTCTATGCTTCTTGATGGTATGGTTATAAAAATAAATAACATAGATACTCAAAATAGTTTGGGCTATACACAAAAATTTCCAAGATGGTCTTGTGCATATAAGTTTCCAGCAATAGAGAAAACTACAAAACTAAAAGATATTATTTTACAAGTTGGAAGAACTGGTGTTGTAACTCCAGTTGCTATTGTAAATCCAGTTGAAATTGAAGGTGCAGTGGTTGAAAGAGCAACACTGCATAACTTTGATGAGATACAAAGACTTGATTTAAAAATAAATGATGAGATAATAATTATTAGAAGTGGAGATGTAATACCCAAAATTACAAAGGTTTTAAAAGATAGAAGAGATGGAACTCAAATAGATATTTTAAAACCAAAAGAGTGTCCAGATTGTAAAAGTGAACTTTTAATAGAAGATATTATGATTAAGTGTCAAAATCTGGATTGTCCATCAAGAGTTGTAAACTCAATAATCTATTTTGCAAGTAAAAATTGCTTAAATATTGATGGTTTGGGTGAAAAAATAGTTGAACTTTTAGTAAATGAGAAAAAGATATATGATATTTTAGATTTATACTCTTTGAGATATGAGGATTTACAAAATCTTGAAGGGTTCAAAGAGAAAAAAATAAACAATCTATTAAATGCAATAGAGAACTCAAAAAATAGTGAGCTATATAGAGTACTTACAGCTTTGGGAATTGAGCATATTGGAGAGGTTGCATCAAAAGCAATTTGTTCTAAATTTGGTTTAGCTTTAGTTGATGTTACTTATGATGATTTAATCTCTATTGATGGAATAGGGGAGCAAATGGCAAACTCATTTTTAGAGTTTTTTAGAGTAAATCGTGATTTTGTATTAAAACTATTTGATATATTAAATCCAAAAGTAACAATAAAAGAGGAAGCAAGAGAAAATATCTTTAAAAACAGAACAGTAGTAGTTACTGGAACTATGAGTAAAAGTAGAGATGAGATAAAAACTTTTTTAGAAAATCTTGGAGCAAAGGTAAGTTCTAGTGTATCAAAAAAGACAGATTTTGTAATTTTTGGTGAAGATGCTGGAAGCAAGTATGATAAGGCAATTGAGCTTGGAGTTAAAACTCTAAGCGAAGAGCAGATGTACTCTTCTTTAGAGTAAATTTATCTTCTATTAATTTTTGAATCAAAGAGTTTTAAGATGTTTTTATAAGCATCGGCAAACTCTAAACTAATTAAAGACTCTTTACCATCTATAATTTTTAAAGATTTTTCAATACTATCTTTTGTAAATATATCAACAAATGCATCTTTAAAATCATCAAAGTTTTGATTCTCTTGATAAACTCTTAAAACTTGTGCAAGTGTGTAGTTAAAATCTTTGTTTGATTGTTCTAAATAAAAAATAGCCTCTTCATACTCTTTTTGTTTTATTAAAATATCAGCTTTGAATTCACCTAAAGAGAAATCCTCTTTAAAAATAACTCCAATAAAAGCTCCCATATTTACAGAATCATCAAAGCCACTTAATTCATCAAGAAGCTCATCTAAATCGTAACTCTCTTTATTTAAAATAAACTCTCTTATTAGTTTTCCTTGATTTTTGTTGTTATAGATGAGGTCTTCAAGTGGATAAATCTCTGAGAAGTTTGGAACTATCATTTGACATGAATAAAACCCCAAGTAGTCATACTCTCTTAAATATATAGTTTTGTTTTCACTGTCTAAAATATTTTTTAATAGTTCAAACTGTTTAGAACTATCTTCTTCCTCAAAAATCCAAGGAGTATATGTAAATGATTTATTTTTATTTAAAAATTGAATAGCTACTTTTGCATTTGAATCAACGAAATGTGATTCAAGATTTGAGTTTGAAGATATATCTTCTAAATCAAAACTTGGTTTTTCAAAACCATCAAGTTCATCTATATCTCTTCCTTGTAAAAGCTCTGTAAGTGTTCTTTCAATTGAAACTTCTAAAATGCTATGGCTTCCAAAAGATAAAAATAGGGTATTATTTTTTGGATTTATAAAAGCTATTGCTGTAACAGGGTATTTCCCATTTAAAGATGCATCATAAACTTTTAAAATAAATCCACGATTTTCTAAAGTCTTAATATCTTCACTAATTTTAGTAAAAGTTTTTATAAGCTCTTTTGGAAACTCAGGAAGAGCTAATCCTTCAGCTATAACTTTTAATTTTACATATCTTTCAAAAATCTCACAAAGAGCTTGAACTTTTGCCTCATTTTGTGTGTTTCCTGTAGATAAACCATTACTTGCATATAGATTTGATAATATACTTGTAGGAAAATATACTTTTTTTTGTGTTGTTTGATTTATAAATGGAAGAGATACAATTTTATCAAAATTGTTTGAGTTGAAATCCAAAAAATCATCTTCTTCAAGCCCTTCCATAGTGTAATATTTTTTAATCTCATCATCTAAAAAATCTTCATTTTTATTAAACTCTTTTTGATCTAAAAAGAATTTTCTATCTTCTAAATAGAAATCATTAAAATATAGATTTGTTTGAAGTCTTTCTATAAACTCTCCATAAGCACTTGCTAAACAAGAGTTTAAAAGGCTTCCTTTCCCATTTGAAAAAATAAAATTATTAGCACCTTCAAAACTTAAATTTATTGAAAAGCTATTTTTTACAGGATTTTTCTCTTTTGATAGTTTTATTTTGTATCCAAAATCATCTATGATTTTTTTCATTTTCGTTAAACTTACTTCTAGTGGAGCATCTTTTGATATAAAGTTCATATATTTGTTTTCTTTTTCTTTCTAAAAAATTTAGGAAGTATAGCTAAAAGAGCTTGTATTTTATTTTTTGATTTAACTTAGCAATTATTGGATTGTAATTAGAACTATATTTTTCTATACTTTTTACCAAATAATTCAAGGGTTTTAAATGTTTAAAAAAATATCAAATGTATTATATGTAAAAGTTGGAAATGTAACTGTAACAAAACTTGAAAATCAAAAGAGGCAAGAGTTGATTTCAGGTATCAAAAAATATCCAGTTTCAAAAGCTTATTTAACAAAAACTGGATTTGCTGATGATTTTCAAGCAGATTTAGTCCATCATGGTGGAGTTAATAAAGCTTTATTTTTATTTTCAAGTATAACTTATGAAAAAATAAACTCTTATTTTGATAATAGTTTTGATATGACAAATATGGCATTTTTTGGAGAAAACTTAATAGTTGATAAGATTTGTGAAAAAGATATTTGTGTTGGAGATATCTTAAAAATTGGTCAAGCAAAAGTACAAATAACACAACCAAGGCAACCTTGTTGGAAACTTAGTGCAAATAGTTTAAAAAACAGTATGACGAAACTTATTTTTGAAACAGGTTTGACTGGATTTTACGCAAAAGTTTTAAAAGAGGGACAAATTTCACAAAATGATGAGGTTGTTTTAGAGCAAAGGACAAACCCTAACTTAACTATTGAAAAATTAAATCAAATTATTGTTGAGCCAAAAATTGATATAAATCTCACAAAAGAAGCATTAGCTTGTGAAGATTTGGGGCATCAATTTAAAAACTCTTTAACAAAAAGATATGAGCTAGGAGATGAAGATAATCAATTTAGCTTTTATCATACATAAAAAAGGAAAATAGAGAGAAATTTGTTATTCATCTTTATTTGTTTCAAAATCTAGTAGATTTTTCTTTCTCTCAATTCCCCATCTATATCCACTCATAGCACCACTTTTTGCTATTACTCTGTGGCAAGGAATTAAATATCCTATATGATTTTTTCCAATAGCATTTGCAACTGCTCTTATTGATTTTGGTTTATCTACAATATTTGCAATATCGCTATAAGTTGCAATTTCTCCATTTGGAATATTTATTAATGCTTTCCAAACATTTATTTGTAGGTTTGTTCCTTTTACAAAAAGAGGATACTTTTTATTTTTTATAAAGATATTTTCCAAATACTCATTTGCTAATTTTTCATTAAAAACTAAGTTTGCATTTTCCCAAAGTTCATTAAATCTTTGAAAAATATCTTTTTTATTGTTATCACAAAAACCCAAATAGCATATTCCTTTAGATGTAAATCCAATCAAAGCCTCACCAAAAGGAGTCTGTCCAAAACCATAAGTTATCTCTACATCTTTACCTTTTTCTTTCCACTCTTTTGGAGTAACTCCAATTAAGTTTACAAAAAGTTCATGAAGACGGCTGGAACTTGATAGTCCAATATCTAAACTACTATCAAGAATAGATTTGGACTCTTTTATATGCTCTTTTGCATAGTTTAAAGTAACACTGTGCAAAAACTGTTGAGGAGTAAGACCAACATAATCTTTAAAAACTCTTATAAAATGGTACTTACTCATTCCAACATTTTTTGCAATCTCATCAATACTTGGATGAGATTTAAAATTCTCATCTATGTATTTGATGGCTTTTTCTATTTGATTATAAGTAGAACTATTTTTTTCTATTTCCACTTTTTTCTCTTTATTAATACGTCGAACTACTGTAAATCACAAACTTACTAGCTAACTCTTCAAGCTCTTTGTTTATTTTTTTGTGTAACTCTTTATCTTCAATATTATCTAATACATCACAAATTTTATTTGCAATATA
>NZ_JBAZAH010000045.1:0-14728 GCF_041672065.1 Aliarcobacter sp.
CTTCTACAAATAGAGAAAAAGATAAATTAGATTTAGTTCAGCTAAAACAACTTTCTAAGTTGATTCAAATTAAAAAATAAGCTTGAAACAAAGAGTTTCAAACCTACCAAGAAATAGCAGCTCCACTAGCACCCATAATCTCTTTTGCATCTTCACTCATCATATGAGGTTCCCAAACAGGCTCAAACACTAAGTTTACTTTTGCCTCATCAACTTCATCAACAGCCATAGCCACATATCGAACCTGCTCAAGCAAACTATCAGCAACAGGACAAGCTGGACTTGTAAGAGTCATATCTATCTCACAAAACAGATAGTTTTCTCTCTCTTCTAGTTCAATACTATAAATTAATCCAAGATTATAGATATCCACAGGAATCTCAGGGTCATAAACTTTTTTTAAATTCTCTATAATTTTCTCTTTTATCTTCTCTTTATCAAAAATTCCACTCATTTTTTATCCTTTATATAGGCTTTTATGCCTTTAGAGCATACTCTTTTATTTTTTTAATCATTCCTATAACTCCACTTTGTCTATTTGGAGTTATCACTTCACTAAGTCCTAGCTCTCTTACAATATCCATATCAACCTCTTTTAACTCTTCAATTGTAGAGTTAGAGAAAATCTCTAAAATAATATAAACTAAACCTTTAACTATTATTGCATCACTAGTGCCTTTGAAAAATAGTTTGTTCTCTTTTTTTTCACAAATCAACCAAACCTGCGATGTACAACCGTGAACTAAATTTTCAGGAGTTTTATTCTCTTCATCAAAAGTAGGTAGCTTTTTTCCTAAATCAATAATATATTCATATTTAGCCAACTCTTCATCAAAAAAATCCAAATCCTCTTTTATATTTTCAACTCTTTGTTTAATACTCATAATTTTTTAATCCTTTAACATACTTAATGCTCTTTTTAAAGCACTAATTAGTTTATCAATATCTTCAAAATCATTATAAAAAGCCAAACTAGCTCTAATAGTTCCTTTTATTTTTAGTTTTTTCATAATTG
Source organism: Aliarcobacter sp. (assembly GCF_041672065.1). Taxonomy (NCBI): domain Bacteria; kingdom Pseudomonadati; phylum Campylobacterota; class Epsilonproteobacteria; order Campylobacterales; family Arcobacteraceae; genus Aliarcobacter; species Aliarcobacter sp. The sequence goes on from NZ_JBAZAH010000045.1 coordinate 1,016, forward strand.
GTTGTGCACAGTGATGACCAACTCGAACAGATATTTTTAGTTTATCAAGTAAAATTGAGATATCATCGTGCATAATACCTTTGAAATTAAAACTTCTACTTCCACTACAATCTTTTAAATCGTTGTAAAAAATTATATCAGGAAGCTTTTTTAGTTCACTATTTAGATACTCTAAAAGCTCTTTTTTTCTATTTTGTATTGTTTCATAGCCAATATTTTCAATATATTTTAAAGCCTCTTTAAATGCAATTACCCCAGCTATATTTTGAGTTCCAGCTTCAAACTTATAAGGAGCGTTTAAAAAAGTGCTTCCTTTTTCAAAATCAACTGTGTTTATAGCTGCACCTCCTGTAATATAAGGCTCTACTTCATCAAAAAATTTCTCATTTATATAAATAGCTCCAACTCCTGTTGGTCCAAATGTTTTATGAGCTGAAATTGCAAAGAAGTCACAATTTAGCTCTTGAACATCTATTTTAAAGCTACTTAAACTTTGAGCACCATCTATTAAAACAGGTGCATTGTAAGAGTGAGCTATAGAGATTATTTTTTTTATATCATGAACTTTTCCAAAAGCATTTGTAACATGCGCAATACTTACAAAAGAGTTTGGATTTGCCTTTAAAAGCTCTTCAAAATGCTCAAAATCAAAATCCAAATTATCATTACAATTTACAACTTCAAGCCCATTTGCTAAAGTTCTTCCTTGTAGATGCCATGGCACAATATTTGCATGATGCTCAAGGCTTGATATAATAATATTTTTAAACTTTTTTCCAAAAGAAGAGGCTATGAAATTTATACTTTGTGTAACTCCACTTGTAAAAATTATCTCCTCTTTTTTATTTGCATTGATAAACTTTTGTAGATACTCTCTTGTATTTTCAAACTCTGTAGTGGCTTTGTTTGCATCTCCAAAACTACTTCTGTGAGTATTTGAGCAATATTTTGTGTAGTATTCAATAGTTGAATCAATCACACTTTGTGGTTTTTGTGTTGTTGAACCATTGTCCAAATATACGCTATTTGAGTTTGCAAAATATGGAAAATCTTTTTTATACATCTTATTTTAAATACTCTTCTACTAAATTTTTAAGCTCTTCATCTTTAATACTATCTTTAATTGAACTCTCAAAAGCAACTAAAAGCATATCATAGGCTTCATCTTTGCTTATACCTCTACTTTGTAGATAGTAAAGTTGGTCTTTATTTAAAGTTCCAGTTGTAGTTCCGTGACTAGCCTCAAGCTCATCTATATATATCTCTAAGTGAGGTTGAGCAAAAACAACAGCATCATCACTTAATAAAATTGAGTTACAGTTTTGAAAAGCTTTTGAATATGGTGCTTTTTCGTTTACTATTGAAGTGATTTTTACAACAGCTCTTGAGTTATCTTTTAAACTATTTTTATAGTTTATGCTACTTGTTGAGTTTTTGTTGTTGTGAATTGTTTTTACCAAAGTTGAACTGTTTGAGCTATTTTTTAACTTATTTAATCCATTTAAACTATAGTTTATATTTTGTGCATCTAAACTATTTTCATAGTTGTTTAGACAAAATCCAAGACCTATATTAAAGTTATAAATATCTAAATTTGAATCATCTTCACACTTTGCATTTGTTGAAAAAATCATTGATGAATCTTTGTTTAGATTATCGATTTTTGCATACTCTAAAGATGAGTTCTCTTTTAATACAAGCTCTCTATTTGCTACAAAATTTGCACTATTTTTTAGTGAAAAAATCTCAATAACAGATGCTTTTACACCACTTTCAACTTCAATTTTAAGTGAACTTATATTTAAAGAGTCTAACTCTTTATTTGTGTGGTCTATTATTATTGGTTTTTGAGTCGATTTTGTTATTTTTAAAACTTTTTGATTATTTGAAAAACTTTTTGCAATATCAAATAAAATTGAATTATAAGAGTTCTTATCTTCACCTGAAGATAAATTTTCTAATTCAAACTCATTTATTTTTATATTTTCAAAGTTTTTTGAGAAAAAAGTTTCAAAATCTATCTTTAAAAACTCTTCATCTTTTTTTGAAGGAAGTTTTAGATTTTTTATACTATTTATCTGCATTTTTTATTCCTAATGCTTCAAAACCTTTCTTATCTAGTTCTAAAGCTAAACTATAATCTCCAGTTTTAGCAATCTTTCCATCACTTAAAATATGTACAAAATCAGGTTTTATAAGCTCTAAAAGTCTATCATAGTGAGTAATCATAAGAATAGATTTTTTCCCATCAAGCATAGAGTTTATAACATTTGCAACAATTTTAATAGCATCAACATCAAGTCCACTATCAATCTCATCTAGCATTATTAAATCAGGACTTAGCATTAAAAGTTGAACAAGCTCGTTTCTTTTTTTCTCTCCACCACTAAATCCATCATTTAAATCTCTTTGTAATAGTTTTCTATCAATATCGAACTTATTTGTCTCTTCTTTAACAAGCTTTAAAAACTGCATTGCATCTAGCTCATCTTTGCCTTCATAAGCTCTTTTTGCATTCATAGCTGTTCTTAAAAAATAGCTATTATTTACTCCAGGAACTTCAACAGGAGTTTGAAAACTCATAAAAATTCCCTCATTTGCTCTTTGTGAAGCATCCATCTCTAATAAATCTTTATTTTTGAATGTAACTTTACCATCTACAACTTCACAGTCATAGTGAGCTGCTAAAGTTTTAACTAAAGTTGATTTTCCAGCTCCATTTACACCCATAAGTGCATGAACCTCACCTGGTTTTATCTCAAGATTTAATCCTTTTAAAATTTCATTACTATTTATACTTACTTTTAAATCTTCAATTTTTAACAATGTATCTTTTTTACTCATAATTTAACCCACACTTCCTTCTAATGAAATACTTAATAACTCTTTTGCTTCAGCAGCAAACTCCATTGGTAACTCTTTTAAAACCTCTTTACAAAAACCATTTACAATCATAGCAATAGCATCTTCTTCATCTATTCCTCTTTGGTTTAGATAAAATAGTTGCTCATCTGAAATTTTTGATGTTGTTGCTTCATGCTCAATATTTGCACTACTATTTCTAATCTCATGATATGGATAAGTGTGAGCTTGACACTTATTTCCAATTAAAAGTGAGTCACACTCAGAGATATTTCTTGCATTTTGTGCATTTTTTCCAACTCGCACCAAACCTCTATAGATATTTACACCTTTAAGTGCTGAAATTCCTTTTGAAATAATAGTTGATTTAGTATTTTTTCCTAAATGAATCATCTTTGTACCAGTATCAGCTTGTTGAGCTCTTGATGTAATTGCAACAGAGTAGAACTCTCCAACGCTATTATCACCTTGAAGTACACAAGATGGATATTTCCAAGTTATACTTGAACCTGTTTCAACTTGAGTCCAAGATACTTTTGAGTTATCACCTTTGCATAAGGCTCTTTTTGTAACAAAGTTTAAAATTCCACCTTTACCCTCATCATCTCCTGGATACCAGTTTTGAATAGTTGAATATTTTATATGACTATCTTTAAGAGCAACTAACTCAACAACTGCTGCGTGAAGTTGTCTATCATCTCTTGAAGGAGCAGAACACCCTTCGTTGTATGAAACATAGCTTCCCTCATCACAGATAATCAAAGTTCTTTCAAACTGTCCTGTATTTAAAGCATTTATTCTAAAATAAGTTGATAACTCCATTGGGCATCTTGTATTTTTTGGAATATAAACAAAACTTCCATCTGTAAAAACAGCACTATTTAAACAGGCAAAATAGTTATCAGTTACAGGAACAACGCTTGCTAAATAAGTCTTTACAAGTTCTGGAAATCTATGTGCTGCTTCACTAATTGAGCAAAATATAATTCCTAATTTTTCAAGCTCATCTTGATATGTAGTTTTTATTGAAACTGAGTCAAAAACAGCATCAACTGCAACACCTGCAAGCATTTTTTGCTCTTCAAGTGGAATTCCAAGCTTCTCATAAGTTTTTAAGATTTCAGGATCAACTTCATCTAGTGAGTTTAAAGCTTTTTTTGGTGCTGAATAATATGCATAATCTTGATAATCTATCTTTGGATAGTTTAATTTAGCCCAAGTTGGCTCTTCCATTTTTAGCCACTTCTCATAAGCTTTTAATCTAAATTCTAATAAAAACTCAGGCTCTTCTTTTTTTGCACTAATAGCTCTTATAACATCTTCATTTAAACCTTTTGCAAAGGTATCACTTTGAACTAAAGTTTCAAATCCAAGTTTATAATCACTGTTTATAATGTCATGTATTTGTTGGTTTTCACTCATGACTTCTCCGTAAAATTTATTTGATTTTAAATAGGACAGTTTTTATCCTAATTGGAATAATATCGAAATAAGTATATAATGTAAAGGCATAAATCCTAATAAAGTAAAAAAATAAGCATTTTACTTGCTTTAAAACACGATAAAATGGCGATTTTAAATTAAGATAAATCTTATCCTAATTTAAATAAAATACAAAAAAACTTTAAATAACTAAAAATAATGGAAAATATATGAAAAATTACTCAAAAAAAATAGAAGATAGAATTAATAATCCAAAACATTTTGGTGAGATTACAAAAGAGGATGCAATAAAATTTGGATGCAAGTTAGTTGTTGCTGATTTTGAATCAAATGGAAGCGATGCTTTAAGAGTATATTTTGCAATTACAAAAGATAAAACAGTATTTGATGCAAAATTTAAATCGTTTGCAACTGGAGTTATAGTTGCTTTAAATGATATGATGATAGAGCTTTGTATTGGAAAAACTCTTGAAAAAGTTGCAAATATGTTTAAAACAGATGTTGAGTTTGCACTAAGAGATGAACCACAAATTCCAGCAATTGATATTCAAGAGCTACACAACGGTTTTTTAAATTTTGTTGTCTTAAAAAAAGTTGTTTTAAATGCAAATATTAGAAATATTGATGATTTTAGCTCTGATTATATAGTTTGTGACTGTGCAAGAACAACTTTGGGTGAAGTTGTAAATTTAATAAAAGAGCATGATATAAAAACTATTGAAGAGTTACAAAAATATACACACGCTGGAATTTTTTGTAAATCATGTGCAAAAGAGGGTGGTCTTGAAGAAAAAGAGATATATTTAAGTGATATTTTAGAACAAACAAGAAAAAAAATTGAAGAAGATAAAATAAACGAACCTAGCTATTTGAATAAAAGTTTCATTGAAATGTTAAAAGATGAGAGAATTAAATTAATAGAAGATGTTTTAGATGATGATGTAAGACCAATGCTTATTATGGATGGTGGAAATATGGAGGTTTTAGAGTTGGTTGAATCAGCACCTCACTACGATTTATACATAAGATACTTAGGTGCTTGTAGTGGATGTAGTGCTGGAAGTATGGGAACACTTTATGCAATTGAGTCAATTTTACAAAGTAAAATAGATGAAAATATTAGAGTTTTACCTGTTTGATAACAAATTTATAATAATCTGTTACAATATAAGAAAACTTTTTTTGGGGGTCTAAATGTTTGCAATATACAACAATGGAACGGTAGGATTTAGAAGTACAAGTGACAATTTGTACAATCTTAAAACTATTGAAGAGATTGAACCAATTAGGTTTGAACCAAAAGAGGGATTAATTCAAGATTTTTCTAGTCAATTAAGCCAAGAGCAGAAAAAAGAGTTTATAAACTCTTATAAAAAAATAGCTCAATTAGATACTTTGGAACCTGTTTATAAAATAAGTGATATTATGACACAAGATGTTTTTAATGTTACAAAAGATTCAACAATAGAGGAGATATACTATTTTTTAAAAGAGAAAAAAGTATCTCAAGTTCCAGTTACAGATTTTGGTAAAAAGATTATTGGAATTGTAAATAAAAAGATAATTTTAACTCTTTTAATGAATAATTTAGATGATACAAATAGTGTTTTAAATAGAAAAATAGATGATGTATATTTGCCTGAAGTTATAACAGCAGATCCTCAATCTGATGTTAGACATGTAGTAAAAATTATGATTGATTTAAAATTAGATGCTATTCCAATAGTTGATGAGAGTGATACTTTAGTTGGGATTGTTTCAAAAACAGATATTTTAAAAGCAGTTGCAAACTTACCAAAGCTTCAGCTTTGGTCATAATAAAACTTAAATAACAGTTCCATTATCAAAAATAACTCTATTTCTACCTTGATGTTTTGCTTCATAAAGCAGACTATCAGCTTTTTCTTGAGCTTGAGCAATAGATTCATAGTTGTTTCTAAAAGTAACTCCAGCTGAGAAAGTTATGTTGATTTTATTATCTTTATAAACAAAAACTCTGTTTAAAAAAGCATTTTTAACTCTTTTTATATATCTAGTTACTTCAATTTTATCTCTAAAATTTATAAGTGCAACAAACTCCTCTCCACCAAATCTAGCAATAATATCCTCTTTTCTTGTAAGATTTTTTAGAATTTGTGCAAATGATTTTAATATCTCATCTCCACATGAGTGACCAAAAGCATCATTTATCTTTTTGAAGTGGTCAATATCAAAAAATACAATTGCAAAATTTGTCTCAAATACAAAAAACTGTTTCTCCATCTTTTTTGCTTCATTTTCATAAGCTCTTCTGTTTAAAACATTTGTTAAAAAGTCATATAAATACTCCTCTTTCGCAACTTGAAGCTCTTTTTCAAGATCATTTATTTGTGCTTGAAGAAGTTTAACTTTATCTATATTTGTCGATAAAATTCGATTGTTTTCTAAAAGTGAATTTTCAAGCTTATAAATTGTCTCTATTAATCTTTTTTGAACAGAGATTAACTCTCTTTTTGAAAAATCAGATATATCCAAAGATACTAAATCCTCTTTTATCTTTTTAATATCTTCATTTGAGCTATTACTATCATTTAAAGCTTTGTCATAGTATCTACTCATTAAAGAGGTTAATTTTATAATATCATTTGTTTTCTCTTTTAATACTCTTCTATCAGCATTTATTCGCTCTTTTGCAAACTCTTTGATTTTTAGTATTGACTCTTTTGAAGTCACATTTTTTGGGTTTTTTAAAGACTCTAAGATAAAATCTTCAATCTCCTCTTTTAGCTCAAAATTAACAGCAGGAGTTAAAAGATCATTAAATGTTGCAATAAGCAATCTTAACTCATCGCTTGTAACTCTTGAAGATAGTATTGATACAACTTTAAAAATAGATTCATCTACTAATTTTTTCTTCTCATCTTTTGTTAGACTTTTTAAACTATTTTCATATATAGCTATATCTTCAGTGTGACCATTTAGAATTTTTGATTGATGTTTAAACTCTAAAAAGTAGTTTTCAGGAGTCACTTGAAGTTTCTTATCTCTTAGTGCTTCTAGAGTATTTTTTGTAATCTCTTTGATATTGTTCATATAGGATGCCCTTGAATTTTCGTAAGTAAAATTATATCAGTTATGATATAATAAACCCCTAATAAAAAGTAGGATTAATCAATATGACAGAACAAAATAATCAGATATTAAAAAATACAAATGCAAAACTATTAGATGAGTTTAATGCTTCAATTATGTTTGACAAAGAGTTATACTCTCAAGATATAAAAGGTTCTATTGCACACTCTAAAATGTTGGCTTTACAAAATATTATCTCAAGTGATGAACAAAAACAGATAGAGAGTGGACTTTTACAAGTTTTAAAAGAGATTGAAAATGGTGAATTTAAATTCTCTTTAGAGTATGAAGATATTCATATGGCTGTTGAAAATAGACTTACTCAAATTATTGGAGATGCTGGTAAAAGACTTCACACAGCAAGAAGTAGAAATGATCAAGTTTGTACAGATTTTACGCTTTATGTTCAAGAAAAAACTAAGTCAATTCAGATTCAAATTAAAGAGTTAATCTCTACATTTGTAGATGTAGCTTCAAAGCATACAACTACACTTATGCCAGGAATGACTCACTTACAACATGCACAACCTATAAATTTTGGATACCATATGATGGCATATGCAAATATGTTTAAAAGAGATTTTGAAAGATTTGCATCATCTTATGAAAGAAACAACTACTCACCACTTGGAAGTGCAGCACTTGCAGGAACTCCACACAATATTGATAGATTTAAAACAGCAGAGCTTTTAGGTTTTTATGCTCCAACACAAAATGCTATGGATAGTGTTTCAAATAGAGATTTTGCTTTAGAGTTATTGTTTAATATAAGCACAACAATGATGCATATAAGTAGAATTTCTGAAGAGTTAATTCTTTGGTCATCATATGAGTTTAGATTTGTTCAAATGAGTGATATGTATGCAACTACAAGCTCTATTATGCCTCAAAAGAAAAATCCTGATGTACCTGAGTTATTAAGAGGAAAAACTGGAAGAGTTTATGGAAATTTAATCTCTCTTTTAACAGTTATGAAATCTCTTCCTTTGGCATACAACAAAGATACACAAGAGGATAAAGAGGGAGTTTTTGATTCAGTTGCTACTATTGAAATATCATTAAATATTTTAAATGAAGTAATTAAAACTATGAAGGTAAATGTAGATATTATGGAAAATGCTTGTAAAATAGGGCATTTAACAGCAACTGATTTAGCAGATTATTTAGTTTTAAAACAAAATATGCCTTTTAGAACAGCTTACTATATTACAAAAGAGCTTGTAGAAGAAGCAAATAGATTAAACAAAGATATTAGTGAATTAAATATAAATGAGATTAGAAATAGTACAAAAGAGCTTGAAAATATTGATGAAGAGATAATTTCATATTTAAATTTAAAAAACTCTATGAATAGTAGAGACTCTTTTGGTGGAACTTCTACAAAGCAGACTAAAATTCAAATTGATAATTTTAAAGATTGGTTAAAAGATAACTAAGATAAAAAAAGCCAAAGATTAAAATCTTTGGCTTTAGAGTAAAAGATATAGAAACTATCTTAATAAGAGTCTATTTGTAAGATTATATAAAGAATTTATATCAGTTTTTCCTACAAATCCATCAATTCCAATTCTCTGCATTTTTCCTCTTACAGCATCTGTTGTCATAGATGAGTTTACAATTACAGGTATATGTTCATATTTTTGATTATTTTTAATAAATGATGCAACTTGATAACCATCAGTTCCAGGCATCTCAATATCTGTTACGATTAATCCTATTTCTGAAGGATCTAAATCTTCAATTCTATCAAGCAACTCTCCACCATTTGGATAGATCTCATATTCAACCTCTATTTGAGAAAAGAATTTATGTAAAACCTCTCTTGCAACTGCTGAATCCTCTGCTGCAAGTATTTTTTTAGATGATTGAATTTTACCTTCAACATATTTTTTGATGTCTCTTCCACCATCATCTGTCCACTTAATATCTCTTAAAAGTTGTTCAGCATTAAAAACTGTACAAAGTTCATCTTTGTTGTTTACTTTTACATAAGTCGTATATGTAATTTTTGAGTTTGTCTCTTCTGTATGTCTTAACTCTTGAGTTGTTTTTTCAACAATATCAAGCATATCTTTAACTAAAAAACCTATTTTTTTATGATTAAACTCACAAAAAATAATTAACTTGTAATCTTTTATTTCAAGAGGTTTAAGTCCAAGCCAAGTATCAAGGTTTACTAAAGTAACAGGTTCTCCCCTAATTGTAGCTATACCTGCAATAATGTTTGTATCTTTTGGAGTATCATTTATAGCAACTTCTTCTGTTATGATAAACGCTTTAACTTTTGCTATATTTATTGCGTAAATATTATTATGACCAGTGTAAAATACTGCTAATTGCTGAACATTTCGTAAATGTCCTTGTGTCATCTGTTCAACACTACCACCAATACCGCCCATGTAGATCCTTTATTTAGAATGTTGGTTATTATATAAATTTTTTACTTTGACTATCTTTAACTAAATTTAACTTTCTTACTATTTTTTGAATAGTAACAGATGCCATCATAAGCCCAAAACTAGCTGTTACACCTTCAAAGCTCCCTTTATCGATACACAAAGGAAGCTCTGTTGAATAAATAACTTTAAACTTCTTTTTAAAACCCTGTTTTTTAAGCTCTTCTCTTACTTTTTTTATAAATTTATCATTTTTTGTCTCCCAAATAGAGCCATATGTAATTTGAAGAGGATCAATCCTTTTAGCTCCTCCACCTGTGCTTATTACTTTTGTAAAATATTTTTTTATTAAATGGACTTTTGGTTTTACATCATCAATTGCATCTAAAATATAGTCATATGATGAAAAATCAAAGTTATCAATCCACTCAGGTGTTATTTTTACACAAATAGGAGTTACATTTGGATATCTCTCTTTCATAACTTCAACTTTTTTTCTTCCTATATTTCCATGGCTTCCCAATTGTCTATTTTGATTTGATGGCTCATATGTATCAAAATCAACTATAGTTATATCTGTAATACCAGTATTATATAAAGCATCAAGTGCGAAACTTCCCATTCCTCCAACACCAAAAAGTATTAATTTTGTATTTTGAAATTTATTAAAAGCCTCTTCTCCAAAAAGCATTTTTGTTCTATTATATTGCATATTTAAATCTTCTTTACAAATTTTTGGCTATTATAACACAAAAATATTTATTAAAAGAGGTTATGATATGGATAAAGAGCCAATGACGCTTGCTGGTTACAACAAAGTAACAAATGAATTGGACTATTTAAAAAGCATTGAAAGACCCCAAACTGTTGTTGCTCTTGATGAAGCTAGACAATTGGGAGATTTAAAAGAGAATGCTGAGTATCATAGTGCAAAAGAGAAACTAAAGCTAATAGATGTACAAATTGCTGAGTTAAGTAATATTATCTCAAAAGCAGTTATTGTAGATCCTTCTGTTTTACCACATGATAGAGTTAGTTTTGGATCAACAGTTACACTATTTGATGTAGTAAGTGATGAAGAGTTTACTTATACTATTGTTGGTGGAGTTGAGTCAAATGTTGAAAAAGGATTTATATCTTTTAATTCACCTTTAGCAAAACAACTTATGGGAAAAGTTGAAGGAGATGAGTTTACTGCAAAACTTCCAGGTGGAGATAAAACTTTTGAAGTTTATGCAATATTTTATAAAGAGATAGAGCTATAGTTTGAAGCTACTATTAGAAGATGAAGCTATTTTTATAGCAGATTCACACTACAATTTTAAAAATCAAGAGTTTAAAACTATTTTAGAAGATTTGATAAGTAAAAAAGTAAAAGCTAATCAAATTTTTCTAATGGGAGATAATTTTGATTTTATCTCAGGGGAGTCAAGATATTTTGTAAAAAAATATCAAAATTTAATAGACAAGATAAACACTCTTTCAAAAAGTCATGAGATTTTTTATTTAGAGGGAAATCATGACTATAATTTACAAACACTTTTTCCAGATATAAAAGTTTTAAAAAGAGAAAACCAGCCTTTAATTTTAAGTTATAAAGATAAAAAAATAGCTATCTCTCATGGAGATAATTTTGTTAATTGGCACTATGATTTGTATTGTAAGGTTATTAGAAATAGTCATCTACTTAAATTTTTAAATTTTATTGATATAAACTTTTTTATAAGCAAAAGAATTGAAAAAGCACTTGATAATAAAAATATTTGTCACACTTTAAATTATTTTGAAGAGTTAGCAAATAAAAGAGTAAAAAACTATAAAGAAGATATTATTATTGAAGGACACTTTCATCAAGCAAAATCTTATAAAATAGAAAATCAAGAGTATATAAATATTCCATCTTTAGCTTGTCAAAAGAGTTTTACAAGGTTTAAAGATGGTAAGTTTTTAAATGAAGAATTAGAAGATTAAAAGGATATTTTATTTTGGCAAAATTTGAAGTAGTAAGTGATTATTCTCCAAGTGGTGATCAACCAAAAGCAATAGAGGCTTTAAGCTTAAGTATTGAAGCAAATAATCAGTACAACACACTTTTAGGAGTTACTGGAAGTGGAAAGACTTATACTATTGCAAAAGTAATTGAAAGAGTTCAAAAACCAACACTTATTATGACTCATAATAAAACTTTAGCAGCTCAGTTATACTCAGAGTTTAAGCAGTTTTTCCCAAATAATCATGTTGAGTATTTTATCTCATATTATGACTACTATCAACCAGAAGCTTATATTCCAAGAAGTGATCTATTTATTGAAAAAGATAGCTCTATAAATGATGAGTTAGAAAGATTAAGACTAAGTGCCACTGCATCACTTCTATCTTTTGATGATGTAATTGTAATAGCTTCAGTATCTGCTAACTATGGACTTGGAAATCCAAGTGAATATAAAGCAATGGTTCAAAGAGTTGAAGTTGGATTTTCATACTCTCAAAAAGAGTTTTTGTTAAAACTTATAGAAATGGGTTATAAAAGAAATGATAAGTTTTTTGATAGAGCTGATTTTAGAGTAAATGGTGATGTAATTGATATTTTTCCAGCCTATTATGAAGATGAGTTTTTAAGAGTTGAGTTTTTTGGTGATGAGGTTGAGAGTATTACTTTGCATGAATATCTGACAAATACAAAAATCAAAGATTTAAAAGAGGTGATTATTTACTCTGTTAACCCCTTTGTTGTAACACAAGAAAATCTTGCAAATGCTGTAAAACAAATAGAAGAAGAGCTTGAAGAACGACTTGATTTTTTCCAAAAAGAGCAAAAACTTATAGAGTATCAAAGACTTAAACAAAGAGTTGAGTTTGATTTAGAGATGATTGAAGCAACTGGAATGTGCAAGGGAATTGAGAACTATGCAAGACACTTAACAGGTTTAAAACCAGGTGAAACACCTTATTCTCTTTTGGATTATTTTGCTCAAATGGATAAGGATTTTCTGCTAGTTGTTGATGAATCTCATGTTTCTTTACCTCAATTTAGAGGAATGCACGTAGCTGATAGAAGTAGAAAAGAGGTTTTAGTTGAGTATGGGTTTAGACTTCCAAGTGCTTTGGATAATAGACCTTTAAAATTTGATGAGTTTATAAATAAAGCTCCTAATTATATCTTTGTAAGTGCAACACCAAATGAGCTTGAGCTAGAGCTAAGTAGCGTTGTAGCAGAGCAAATAATTCGTCCTACAGGACTTCTTGATCCAGTTATTGAGATAGTAGATAGTGAGTTTCAAGTTGAAAAACTTCATGATGAGATAAAAAAAGTAACTTCTAAAAATCAAAGAGTTTTGGTTACAGTTCTAACTAAAAAGATGGCTGAAGAGCTTGCAAGTTATTATGCTGATTTAGGAATAAAAGTAAAATATATGCATAGTGAAATTGATGCAATAGAGAGAAATCAAATAATAAGAGAGCTTAGAATTGGAACTTTTGATGTATTAATTGGAATAAATCTTTTAAGAGAGGGACTTGATATTCCTGAAACTTCACTAGTTGCTATTTTAGATGCTGATAAAGAGGGATTTTTAAGGAGTCGTACTTCACTAATTCAAACAATTGGAAGAGCTGCTAGAAATGAAGAGGGTAGAGTAATACTTTTTGCTAAAAAGATAACAGACTCTATGCAATTTGCAATTGATGAGACAAATAGAAGAAGAAAAATTCAAGAAGAGCATAATATAAAAAATAATATAACTCCAAAATCAACAAAAAGAAAGCTTGATGAGAATCTAAAACTTGAAGAGTATGATAGTGTTGCTCTAAAAAAACAACGCCTTGAAAAGATGCCAGCATCTGAGCGAAAAAAACTATTAGTTGAGCTAAATAAACAGATGAAAAAAGCTTCAAGTGAGTT
>NZ_JBAZAH010000046.1:0-13654 GCF_041672065.1 Aliarcobacter sp.
TATTGTTAAATCTATTACAACTAACTGTTAATGATGACTTAGAAGTAAAAAAAGTTTGGTCTTTTAAATATAATCAAAAAGCATTAGGAGCTTCAACTATGAAAAATGTAAAAGCAACAATAAATTACGAGTATGATTTAACTAATGAGTTTTAAATAAGCATAAAAAAAAGAGTAGTTATAAAACTACTCTTTACTAAATTTTAAGGTTTTACTTTTAATAGATAATCAACAACATTTTCTATAAATGCATCACTTTTTCTATCTTTTCTATATGCAATATATAGTTTTCTAAGCATTTTATTGTTGCCAATTCTTGATTCATATAAAGCACCTGATTTAAGTAGTGACTCAATAGCATTTCTTGAAACAATTGAAACTGTTGGTATATCATTTTTATCTGAGTGTAAAACAGTTTGAACTATTGTTGTAGCGCTTGTAACTTCACTTGTAACATTAAAAGTATCACAATCTGGATAGTTTGCTTTTTGAAGGCTCTCTTTAAAAATAGTTCCAGTATCAGAACCAGGAGTTCTACAAACCCATCTATATGATATTAAATCTTCAGCTTTTGCTTTTGGAGGTAGTTTTTGATTTGAAAATATAACAATCTCATCTTCCATCCACTCTCTATAAACAATATCTTCATTTGCAATATAGTTTTCAACTAAAGCAATATCTATTTTTTTGTCTAATAAATCTTCAATTGCCTCATGAGAAACTGATACATTTATAGATACATCATTTCTAATATTATCTTTTAAATTATTTAAAAATCTAGGAAGAATATAATTTCCAATTATAAAACTAGCACCAAAAATAAATGCCGTGTTTTTATTCATTATTTTTAACAAATCTTTTTCAGCATTAGTTACGCACTTCTCTATTTTAAGGGCTATTGCGTGAAGCATTTGACCCTCTTTTGTAAGCCTTATACCATTTTTCTTTCTATCAACAATTTGAACATCTAAATAATCTTCTATAAACTTCATTTGTTGAGTTACAGCAGGTTGTGAAATCCCTAGTTTTGCAGATGCTTTTGAAAAAGACTTCTCTCTAACTACAGTTAAAAAAGTCTCTAATTTAGCAAAATCTTTAAGCATTTTTTTCTCCAAAAATAAATTGGCACAATAATAACATTTATTTATAAATAGAATAATTAAGAGATATAATAATTTTATAAATTTTATGGTATAATCTAAGTTTATTGGAGAAAAAATGTCTGAAAATTTATTAATATCACTTAATGAGTCACAACAAAGTGCAGCACAACATATAGATGGACCACTTTTAATTTTAGCTGGAGCTGGAAGTGGAAAAACAAAAACGATTACAACTAGGCTTGCTTATTTAATATCAATTGGAATAGATCCAAAATCTATTTTAACTTTAACTTTTACAAATAAAGCTGCAAATGAGATGAGAGATAGAGCATTTTGCATGCTTGATTCAAATAGTTTAAATACTCCACCACTTCTTTGTACTTTTCATAAGTTTGGTCTTCTTTTTTTAAAATTTCATATAGGTGAATTGGGTAGGAAAAACAACTTTATAATTATTGATAGTGATGATAAAAGAAGAGTTTTAAAATCAATAAATAAAGAGATTCCAACAGCACTATTATCAAGTGAAATTTCAAAATATAAAAACTCAATAATAACTCCAATAGAGGCAAAAGCACAAGCTCAAGGAAAACTTTATAGTGAAATAGCAGATATTTATGCATCTTATGAAGAGCATCTATTAAAAAACAATCTTGTAGATTTTGATGATTTACTTTTGCTTCCTTATAATATTTTAAAAAACAATGAAAAACTAGCTTTAGAAACTAGTAAAAAATACCAATATATAATGGTTGATGAGTATCAAGATACAAATGAACTTCAATATAGGCTTTTAAGACTACTTTGCACAAATCATAACAATATTTGTGTTGTTGGAGATGATGATCAAAGTATTTATGGATGGCGAGGAGCAACAATTAAAAACATTTTAAATTTTAATGAACATTTTAATGATACAAAAGTTGTAAAACTAGAGAAAAATTATAGATCAACTGATACAATTTTACAACATGCAAATCTTTTAATTGAACACAATCGTGACAGACTTGGAAAAAAACTTGTAGGAACAAAAGATAAAGGGAGTTCAATAAAAGTTTATGAATCAAATGATGAGAATGATGAGACAAGAAAAGTAGTTGATGACATTAAAGATTTATTATCAAGTGGTGAAAATGCAAAAGATATAGCAATACTATTTCGTGTAAATGCACTTTCAAGATCTCTTGAAGAGGGATTTAATAAAGTAGGACTTAACTATAAACTTGTTGGTGGAATGAAGTTTTATGAAAGATCTGAGATTAAAGATTTAATTGCATATTTTAGAATTTTGACAAACTTAAGTGATAACTTCTCAATTAAAAGAGTTATAAATAAACCAAAAAGAGGAATAGGTGCTACAACAATAGATAAACTTGAAGCAAAGGCAAATGAGCTAAAGTTACCTATATTTGACATGATTCAAAATTTAAGTTCAGATGAATTAAGTGCAATTGTTGGTAAAAAAAATGCAAGAACTATCAAAGTTTTTGAAGCATCAATTTTAGATTTAAGAGAGCAGATGAATGAATCAAAAATGAGATTTCTTGATAGTTTTGAAGATACTTTTGATTATAGAGCATCTTATGATAATCTTCCAGATGGATTTGAGAGACAAGCAAATATTGATGAGTTTTATGGATATATTAGAGATTTTTTTATTCAAAATCCACATTTAGATTTAAAAGATTTTTTAAATGAAATAGCACTTGAGAGCCAAAATGATGAGTATTCAACTGAAGCTGTGAGTATGATGAGTATTCATGCTTCAAAAGGTTTGGAATTTAAGCACCTATTTATAATTGGATTAGAAGAGGGATTCTTCCCAATTATTGGAGATGGAACTGATTTAGAAGAGGAGAGACGTTTAGGTTATGTAGCATTTACAAGAGCTATGGATAATTTAACCTTATCATTTGTTCATTCAAGATTTTATAAAGGGAAAAGAACTCAATTAAACAAAAGTAGATTTTTGATTGAGAGTGGTTTAGTAAAAGGTAGTTTAGTAATAGAAAAAAGTTCTGGATTTAAAAAAGGTGATATGGTAAACCATAAAATTTTTGGTCAAGGAAGAGTTGAAAAAGCTGTAAATGCTGGAAAAGATTATAAACTAACAATTAATTTTGGTGGACAAAAAAGAGATATTCTCTCATCATTTGTAGAAAAAGCTTAAGGATTTTTTTTGCAAAAAAGAGTTTATGAAAAGGGTGAATTAAATAGACTTTTTGTAGTAAATAAACCCATGTTTATAAGTTCAAATTTCTATTTAAACAGATTTAAAAGAGCTTTTAAAAATAAAAAAGCTGGATTTAGTGGAACGCTTGATCCCTTTGCAACAGGATGTTTAATTGTTGCTTTTGGTCAATATGCAAAACTATTTCAATATCTAAAAAAAACTCCAAAAACTTATCAAGCTGTAATTTGGCTAGGAGTTACTTCTGAATCTTATGATATAGAACGAATTTTTGATATAAATTTTGTAGATAGATTTGATGAAAATTTCTTAAAAAATGAGCTTAAAAAACTAAAAGGAAAAATAAATTATATTCCACCAAAATTTAGTGCAAAAAAAATAAACGGAATGAAAGCTTATGAATTAGCAAGACAAAATGAAGATTTTGAATTAAAAAAATCAACTATGGAAGTTTTTGATATTAAATTTTTAAAATACAATCACCCTTTTATTAGTTTTGAAGTAAGTGTTAGTGAGGGCTCTTATATTAGATCATTAGCTCAAATATTTTTAGAAAACATCTCTTCAATTGGAACTTTATCATATTTAAAAAGAGTTAGTGAGGGTCAATTTAAATTTGAAAATCATAAAGAGTTAAATCCACTTGAGTATTTAGATTTAGAAAAAAATATATATAGTGGTACTCAAGAGTGGTTAGAGTTTGGTAAAAAAATTAGAATTGAATATTTAGAAAAAAAGAAGAGTGGAAAATATATAATAGAGCTTGATGACTTTTTTTCAATTATTGAAATAGTTGAAAATGAAGTAAAATATATTTTAAATAAAATTCCAAAATTAAAGGAAAATAATGGTTGAAAAATCATATGCAAAAATAAATATATTTTTAAAAATAGTTGGAATAAAAGATAACTACCATCTAATAGCATCAAGATTTGTAAGGGTAAAAAATCTTTTCGATACTATTTCATTTACAAAAAAAGATGTTGAAAACTTTACTTTAGAGGGTGATTTTTCATGTTTATTAGAGAAAAATACAGTTTATAAAGCTTTTAAAGAGTTAGAAAACTTTAGTTGTGTAAAAGAGTTTTTTAAATCTCATATTGTAAAAATAGATAAAAAAATTCCAGAGTTTGCTGGGCTTGGTGGTGGAAGTTCAAATGCAGCAACATTTATAAATATGGTAAATAGATATTGTAATTTAAATTTATCAAAAGATGATTTAGCAAAAATTGGCTCAAAAATTGGCGCAGATGTAGCTTTTTTTATATATGAATATGATAGTGCAAATGTTAGTGGAGTTGGAGAGATAGTTGAAAAGTTTGATGAAGATATGTTAAATATTGAAGTTTTTACTCCAAAAATATCTTGCGATACAGCAAAAATATATAAAACATTTAGAGAAAATTTTTATAAAGAGCTAAATAAAGATGAAGTTAAAGAGCTTTTTGCTACAAATTCAAAAGATATTTTAAAAAAATTTGATATAAAAAATGCTAATGATTTATATCTTCCTGCTCTGTTTTTAGAGAAAAAACTAGAAGATTATGCAAAAGAAAATTGGTATTTTAGTGGAAGTGGAAGCTCATTTTTTAAAGTTTTATAAGGATAAGGTTTGGCAAAAAAAGAAGCAAAAAAGAGTTTAGTTTTTAAAAATAAAAAAGCATTTCATGACTTTACAATTTTAGACAGCCTTGAGGCTGGAATTATGCTTGAAGGTAGTGAAGTAAAAGCTATTAGAGAAGGAAGAGTAAACTTAAAAGATAGTTTTGTAAGAATTATAAAAGGTGAAGTTTTTTTATTAAATGCTCATATATCTCACCTAGGTACAACACACTTTACATATAGACCTGATGAAAGAAGAGCTAGAAAACTACTACTTCACTCAAAACAGATATCAAAAATGTATGAAAAAGTTACAAAAGATGGAATAACATTAATATGTACAAAACTCTATTTTAATGATAAAAATATGATAAAAGTTGAAGTAGCAACAGCTCAAGGTAAAAAGTTACATGATAAGAGAGAAGATTTAAAAGCAAAAAGTATGAAAAGAGAAACAGAACAAGCTTTAAAAGCCTATAAATAAGATAACTTTTCTCTTGATTTTTTTCTTCAAAAATCCTTCTAATCGTTAATTTATTGTTAATTTTTTTTGTTAATTTTAAGTTTCACTTGGATATTATTTTGCTCAATGAGTGACATTTTGTGACTTGTATATAAATTTTGTAGGAGGAAATTGATGCAAAACGGTGCACAAATTGAGTATGACTACTCGGTTGCTAAGTATTTTACGTTTGCTACAATATTGTTTGGTATCATAGGTATGACAATAGGTGTTGTACTTGCTTTTCAATTAGCTTTTCCAGAGCTAAACTATCTAGCAGGTGAGTACGGTACATTTAGTAGATTAAGACCTTTACACACAAATGGTGTTGCGTTTGGATTTGCTTTAAGTGGTATTTTCGCAACTTGGTATTATGTATCACAAAGAGTTTTAAAAGTTTCATTAAAAGAGTCACCTTTTTTAATGGTAATCGCTAAATTACACTTTTGGTTATATTTCATAACAATTCTTTTAGCTGTTGTTACACTTTTTATGGGTATTACAACATCAAAAGAGTATGCAGAACTTGAATGGCCACTAGATATTCTAGTTGTTGTTTGGTGGGTTTTATGGGGTATTTCTATTTTTGGAATTATAGGAATTAGAAGAGAAAGAACACTATATATCTCTATTTGGTATTATATTGCAACATTTATTGCTGTTGCTATGTTATATCTATTCAATAATATGGAAGTTCCAACTTATTTTGCTTCTGGTGGATATGGTTCATGGATTCACTCTGTTTCTATGTATTCAGGAACAAATGATGCTTTAGTTCAATGGTGGTATGGACATAATGCTGTTGCATTCGTATTTACTACTCCAATTATTGCAATGATTTATTATTTCTTACCAAAAGAATCAGGACAAAATGTTTATTCTTATAAACTTTCTATCTTAGCATTCTGGGGTCTATTATTTGTTTATTTATGGGCTGGTGGACACCACTTAATTTATAGTACTGTTCCAGATTGGATGCAAACTATGGGTTCTGTTATGTCAGTTGTTCTAATTTTACCATCATGGGGATCTGCAATTAATATGCTTTTAACTATGAAAGGTGAGTGGAATCAGTTACAAACAAATACATTAATTAAATTTATGATTTTAGCTTCAACATTCTATATGTTAAGTACAATTGAAGGACCAATTCAATCAATTAAATCAGTAAATGCTATTGCACACTTTACAGATTGGATTCCAGGACACGTTCATGATGGAGTTTTAGGATGGGTTGTATTTATGATTATGGCAGCACTATTCCATATGGTTCCAAGAATGTTTAAAAGAGAGTTATACTCTAAGTCTCTAATGGAAACACAATTCTGGTTACAAACAGTAGGTATTGTTCTATACTTTACTTCTATGTGGATTGCTGGTATTACACAAGGTATGATGTGGAGAGCTTATGATGAATATGGTTCATTAGTATACTCATTCATTGATACAGTTACTGTATTACATCCATACTATACAATCAGAGCAGTTGGTGGGTTATTATATCTAATAGGATTCTTTATGTTCGCATATAACATTTATAAAACAATTAAATGTGGAAGAGTACTAGATAAAGAACCAGTAAATGCAACTCCAGTAGCTGCTTAAGAAAGGAGAAAAAATGTTTCATTGGTTTGAACAAAGACCGTTTTTCTTTGCGGTACTAGTATTTATATTTATTTCATTTGCGGGTATTATCGAAGTAATTCCAGATTTTGCAAAACAAAGTAGACCAACAGTTGGTACAAAACCTTACTCTGTATTGGAACTTGCAGGAAGACATGTATATATTAAAGATTCGTGTAATGCTTGTCACTCACAGTTAATTAGACCATTTAAATCAGAAACTGATAGATATGGTATGTACTCTTTAAGTGGTGAGTATGCTTACGATAGACCATTTTTATGGGGATCAAAAAGAACTGGACCAGATTTAATGAGAGTTGGAAATTATAGAACTACAGATTGGCATGAAAATCATATGTGGGATCCAGTAGCTGTTGTTCCTGGAAGTATTATGCCAGCATATAAACATCAATTTACAAATATAGCTGATATAGAGACTGCGTATGCAGAAGCTATAACAATTAAAAAAGTGTTTAACACACCATATGATCAAGATGGTATGCCAAAACTTGGAACTTGGGAAGAAGCTAAAAAAGCTGCTTTAGCTGAGGCACAAGAGATAGCAAACTCAATGAGAAATGAAAAAGTTAAACAAGCTGTTGCAAATGGTGAAGTTCCTGAAATAGTTGCATTAATTGCATATTTAAATTCTTTAAAATAAAAGGCTTAAGATGGATTATGAAGCACTAGTAAATTTACAAGGTTATGTTAAATTCTTTCTTATCTTAATAGTATTTGTACTATTTTACTCTTATGCTTTCTCTATTTACAGAAGAGATAGAAAAGGGGAAAGAGATTTTGAGAAGTACTCTAAACTTGTACATGATGACTCAAGTGTTTCAGAACCTCTTGAAAAAAGAGAAGAGAAAGAAAAAGTTATAGGTAATAAGGAGAAATAAGATGAAATCTATGGTTATAGGTGGAATAATTCTTATCATCGCATTAATGGCAGGAACTTACTATGTTGCAGGTGACGCTTTTAATACGGATGATTATATCAATGCTTTAACATTTTTAGGGGCAGCTGCTATTATTACAATTAGTACATTTGTTGTTCTAAAATATGTTAATCAGATGAAAAATGACAGAGCAGGTGGTGATCTTGCTGATGAGAATTGGGATGGAATTGGTGAGTATAAAAATCCTGTTCCAACAGGTTGGGCACTAGCATTTATTGGAACAATTCTTTGGATGTTTTGGTATTTTACAATTGGTTACCCAATTAATGGATTCTCTCAAATTGGTCAATGGAATGAAGAGACAAATGCATATAATGCGAAGTTTGAACAAAAATGGGTAAATCCAAATGAGTCAACTTTGAATGCAATGGGTCAATCACTTTTCTTAGTTCAATGTGCTCCTTGTCATGGAGTTGATGCAGAGGGAATTGATGGTAAAGCACAAGACTTAACAAAAAGAATGAGTAAAGATCAAATTGTTTATGTAATTAAAAATGGTGCAAACAATTTAACAGAAGCTTTCCCAGGTGGAATGCCTCCTATGATGTTACAAGATGAAAAAGAGATATCTGATGTAGCTGAATATATCGCAAATGGATTCAAAGGTGAAGCTCCAGCTGCTTATGCAACTTGTGCTACTTGTCACGGTGATAACGGAGAAGGTATGCCATTTGTAGGTCCAAATATTAAATCTTATGATGATGGTATTGTACTTGCTGTATTAAAACAAGGTAAAAAAGGTCTTCTAGGAGAGATGCCTCATTTTAATGGAAGATTAAATGAGACTCAAGAGAGAGCTTTAGCTTCATATATTAGAAGTATAGGAGATAAATAATGGCAAATAATACACAAATGAATGAAAATGAGAGAGGAATCTTTAAACTAAATGGTATTTCTGGAATGCTAATAGCTGTTGTTTTATTACTAACTATTTTAGCTGTTTTAGTTACAAATGCTGTTTTAGTTCAACAAAGAGAGGCTACAAACTATTACTCTATAAACCAAGATTTACAAGGTTTAAAAGCAAATAGTCCTGAAAACCATAAACATTACCAATTAATTGGTAATGAGAAATAAGGAGTAGAGTATGGAGAAAATTATAGGTATTTTACTTTTAGTTGCTGCTGTTATGACTGCATACTATGCATTTTTTGATGCTGCAAAAGTATATGTTGGTTAAATGAAAAGATTAGATTCTTTAAAAGTAGGGGTGATT
The DNA here is from genome assembly GCF_041672065.1 of Aliarcobacter sp. Taxonomy (NCBI): domain Bacteria; kingdom Pseudomonadati; phylum Campylobacterota; class Epsilonproteobacteria; order Campylobacterales; family Arcobacteraceae; genus Aliarcobacter; species Aliarcobacter sp. Next base: position 9,196 of record NZ_JBAZAH010000046.1, read on the forward strand.
TTATCACTTCTACTTTTTTTATATACAAACGGTTTTGCTCAAAATTTCTTATTAAATGGAGATTTAGTTGATATTAGAGCAAAAGAGAAGATTTTACAAATGGGTAATGAAGTAAAATCAAAATTAGGTGTAAATATCTATTTGGATTCAAAAGTTGATTTAAATATTGATCCAAAACTTCCTACAAAAGATAGATTAAATCTTATTAAAAAATATGAAGATAATATTTTAAAAAATTTAGAACAACCTTATGTTTTATTAACAATTGCAATGGAACAGATGCATGTTAACTTATATTTTAGTGATAGTTTAGAAAATATAATAGATAAAGATGATATTTTAAATGGTTATGTAGTACCACTTTTAGCCTCAAAAGACAAAAATACATTAGCTTCAAAAGTTAGTGCTGCTACATTAAATGGATATGCGGCAATAGCAGATACATTAGCTGAGTCACAAAAAATAAAACTTGAAAGCAGTATTGGTAGTGAAGGAAAAGTATCAAGCACTATTTGGAGAGTATTTATCTATTTCTTGGTTATTTCAGGTTTGTTAGCATATACTTATGCAGTTTTAAGAAAGAGAAAATAATATGAAAAAAAGAAATTATTGGCCACTATTTTTTATAGGCATATTTAGCTTTGTTTTTTCAATGATAATATGGACAATAACACAGTCATTAAAAGTACCAGTTATTGAAGATAAAAGCTTTATAAATAAGTATCAATATGTTGATGAGAATTATAACTCTATTATGGAATCAAATATGAGATTTTTAAATAAATATACTCTAAATCTTGATTTAAATGGAACTAGATTTCCACTTACAACAGATGATATAAAATTTGGTCAAAGAGTTTTAGAAAAATTTTCAAATCATAAAAATATTTTGAAAATAGGTGAAAATAGTTTAAAAGTTGAGATTTTGGACAATAAATCAAATGAAAAAAAAGTAGCTAATATTGATCTTTTGGTTACAAAAACAATGTCAGATGAGAGTGATATTGAGTTAAAAAATGATAATTTTAAAGAGACAAATAGAGTATATGAGACAAATTTCAATTTAAAAGAGGAGACTAACTGGATAATAACAGGTAAGTTTGAAGTTGAAAATGAAACAGGTTATATACTTATAAAGACAAATGCACGATAAAAAAACATTATATGTTTTTCCTACAAGTAGATCAATAAGAGAGTTTATCTTTGGTTTTAAAGCTAAAGATACTCTTCTTCCTTCAGCAATTACAATTGATGAACTTTTAAAAAAATCTATAAATTTAAATAGTAAAAAATATGAATCAAAAGAGCAAAGAGTTATATTTTTAAATGAAGCTATAAAAAATGTAGATTTAAATAAACTTGGTTTCTCAAAAAACTTTGCACAATTTTTGAAACAAAGTGATTATATATATAGATTTTTTTTAGAGTTAAGTAGTGAAAATAGAAGAATAGATGATATTAAAAGAGCTGATACATATATGTTTTATAATGAACATCTTGAAATATTAGATGAGATTTTAAAAAATTATCTATCAATTTTAGAAAAAAATAGCTGTGTAAATAAGATAAATTTAAATAAAAACTACACAATAAATAGTAAATTTTTAAGTAGATTTGAGAAAATAATCATTAAATTTGAAGGATATTTCACAAAACAGGAGTTTGAAATCATCTCAAAAATTTCAGATTTTATTGATTTAGAAATAGAGTTTTATAAAAATATTTATAATAATAAATCTATAGAGATATTTAGTGATTTTAATTTTGAATTTAAAGATGATTGTAAGTACTTAATAAATTTATCAAAAAAAAAGGTGATAAGTGAACATAGAGTTGATAAAAACAACAATATAAATATCAAAGGATTTGCAAATAGAGTAAATCAAGTTGCTTTTATAAAATCAACTATTGTTAATTTAGTAAATCGTGGAGTTGATGCTTCTAATATTGTTGTTGTATTACCAAATGAAGATTTTGCCAAAACATTAAAGTTAAATGATAAAGAAGAGTATTTTAACTTTGCAATGGGAAATGATATTTTAAATAAAAATTTGTACCAAAAAGCGTATGTTGTATCAAACTATATAAATGAGGATGATATAAAAAATACAAAAAGTTTAGAGTTTTTTCAAATAGATAAAAAAAATATTGATGAAAATATTAAAAAAATATGGAATAATAGACTAAATATTGATAATTTTAGATTTATAACTAACTTTATAAAAGAGAGTGAAACAAATAAAGAGTTATTAGAGAAATACGATGAGATGGTATATTTTTTAGAATCTCTATTTTTTACAAATGAGACTTATTTAAGAATTAAAGATGCTTATAAAATATTTTTACAAAATTTAGCAAGTATTAAATTAGATGATATTAACTCTGGAAAAATTACAGTTATGGGACTTTTAGAAACCAGAGCAATAAATTTTGATGCTGTTATAATTTGCGATTTTAATGAGGAGTTTATTCCGAAAATATCTATAAAAGATAAGTTTTTATCTTCAAAAATAAAAAAATTAGCCTCTTTACCTACAACAAAAGATAGAGAAAATCTTCAAAGATACTACTACAAAAGATTAGTTGATAATTCAAAAGAGGTTTTTATATCTTATGTAAACTCAAAAGATAGCTCAATATCAAGATTTGCCTATGAACTTTTTGATTATAAGCAAGATAAACTTTTTGATACAGAGTACAAAGATATTTTATATACAAATATAAAGTTTGAACATAGTAATGAAAATATAGTTCAAAATATAGATTTAAAACAATTTACTTGGTCTGCAAGTGCTTTAAAAACATATTTAGAGTGTAAAAGAAAGTGGTATTTAAACTATATTTTAAAAATAAAAGAGCATGCAATTTCAAATTTGCCAAAGAGTTTTGAACTTGGAAATATAGTTCATAAAATTTTAGAAGAGTATTATAAAACTAGTAATACAAATATTGATGATCTGTTTATAAAATATAGAGCAAATAATCCATTTTTAACTTTAGATTTAGAGATTTATAAACAAAAAGTTAAATCTTTTATAGAGTTTGATAAGAAAAGATTAGAAGATAGAGAGATTGTAGAGTTAGAGAAGAGTTTTGTTGTTGATTTTAATGATTTCAAAATTACAGGAGTAATTGATAGAGTTGATAGATATAAAGATTGCTATGAAGTAATTGACTATAAAACTTCAAGAAATTTAAAAGTTGATACAGAAAAAAATTATGAAAAAAGTTCTGATTTTCAATTGGAGTTCTATTTTTTAGCTATTAAAACTCTATATGAACCACAACAAATAAGAGCTTTTTATTATGATATTTATGAAAATTTATTAAAAGAGGAGATTGCTTTAGAGCCAAAGTTGAAACTTTTAAAAACTATTTTTGATGATTTTAAAAATCAAAGTAAATCACAAATAGATTTTTGTAAAACAGAAGATAGTTCAAAGTGTGAATTTTGTCCTTATAAAACTATCTGCAACAAAGATTAGTTAAAAAAGCTATTTAAGCTTTTTTAACATTCTAATAGCACTACAACCATCTGGATAGTAGTTTAAAATTGTTTTCCACTCACAATATTTAAAACTTTTATATCTTCTTCTAAGAGCTTTATTATCCTCTCTAACTTCCAAAATAACAGTTTCAAAACTATTTTCTAAAGCATAATTTTCAATAGCGTCAAAAAGTGCTTTAGCAGCAGCTGTTCCTTGATGCTCTTTTAAAACAGCCAAAGAGTTAAACCAAATATGTTTTTTATTTATAATTACACCCAAAGAGTAACCAACAATTTTAAAATCTTCAATCCAAGTAAAAACAATAGTGCTTTTTTTATTTAAAAGTTTATAAAACTCTTCAAAACTTAGCTTAAAATAGATACTATCTTCAAACATAGAGTTTTCAATAAACATAAGTTGTTCAATATCATTTTTTGATGCAATACTTAACATTTTTTAGCCTTATTTTTGATAAATTGTATATTTTGGTACAAGTTTATCAGGTCTATATGACATTTTTACTTTTTTTAGATTTTCAAATCCCATATCATCACCAACATTTATATAAGTACTATTATACTCATCTTTTAAAAGTTTTGAAAACTCCCTAAATATAAATTGAGCACAACCTAAAACTTCAAAATCAGTCTTCTCTAAAATTACACTTGATGTATGATCATTTATCTTCTCACCAACTGTAAAACCTTTTAACTCATCATCAATAAAAATAACTATTCCAACAATATCCAATTTATCATATTCGCTTAGAATCTTTTTAACTGCAAATCTCTCAAAATAGATACCATCCATAAAAATTTCAACTTCCTCTTTTGGCATATATTTCGTTCTATCACTAACCCATTTATTAAATAGATTTAAAATTAAAGTAGAGTGAACTTTTGTATCAAGAATCTCAATTCTATAGTTTGGATAAGCTTTTTTAAACTTATTTATCTCATTTCTTTTTGATT
>NZ_JBAZAH010000047.1:0-13436 GCF_041672065.1 Aliarcobacter sp.
AAGATTTAGATTTAGATTTTTTTCTTGATAAATTAGACATTAAAATACCAAGCCAACGGCTATTTGAGTTTGAATCAAAAGATATTTTTAGAGTCATAGTAATTGGAACTGCCAAAAACATTCCAACAATTCCCAAAATATAACCCCAAAAAATTAAAGAGAAAAATATTACCAAAGGTGATAATCCAAGCTCTTTCCCCATCAGTTTTGGCTCTAAAATATTGCTAATAGAGATATTAATTACCATATAAAGTACAATTACCCATATAGTTGATGCAATATCAAGATTCATCAAAGCTAAAAGTATTGCAGGAATTGAAGCTATTATTGAACCAATTACTGGAACAAAATTAAATAACATTGCTATAACTCCCCACAATATTGGATAATCAACTCCAAAAAATATTAACATCAAAGTAACTATAAATCCTGTAAGAAAACTTGTAAAAGATTTAACTACAAAATATTTTTGAATGTTATATGAGAAGAGATTAAAGTGTTCAAGATTTTTTGCATTGTTTCTAAATATTACTTTTAGTTTTGTTTGAAAAGATTTTGACTCTGCTAGAATAAATGCAACTCCAATAATTACCAATAAAAATTGAGATAAAAAAGCTCCTATGCTTCCAATAACATTTTTAGTAAGACCAAAAAAAGAGCCAAAATTTAGGGCTTCCATTATTTTTATTCTATCAATCTCTATTTCAAATCCATAATTTTGCATAAGATGTATAGAGTTTAAAACTAAATTTTTTAATTTCTCCTCATATAGTGGAAGATTTGTTAAAAAATCTTTTAAAGATATATTTACTACATAAACAAACATAAATCCAACTATTAAAACAATCAAAGCTAAAAGCAAATATGAGATTATTTTTGGTATTTTTCTCTTTTTTAATAGGCTTAAAACAGATGAGAATATAGAAGATATAAAAATAGCTAAAAATAGTATAACTACTACTTCGCTTGCCATTTTAACTCCAGCAATAATTATTACAAAACTAGCAAAATAGAAAAAATAGTTTTTTAAATTTATTGCATCCATCATCTGTTTATCCTTTTATTTTTCTAAATGATTTTTTAGTAAAAGTTTAAGTTCACTAATCTCATTTTTTAACTCTTTAATCTCTTTGTTTATGTTATTGTCTTGAGATTGTATCTCATCTATTATATTTTGTTCCTCTTCTTTATTTAAAATAGCCATAGCATCAACAATTATTGCTACAACTAAATTTATCATTACAAAAGTTACTACAAATATAAAAGGAACAAAGAAAACCCAAGCATAAGGATAAACATCCATTACAGGTCGTACAATTCCCATAGACCAAGATTCCAAAGTCATAATTTGAAATAGAGTATAAAATGACTCACCTAATGTTCCAAACCACTGTGGAAATTTCTCTCCAAAAAGTTGTGTTGACATAATTGCAAAAATATAAAAAAATAGCGTCATTAAAGCGATTACAGATAACATTCCTGGAATTACGCTAATTAGTGCTGAAACTATTTTTCTCATCTGAGGAACAGCAGTGATAAGTCTAAATAGCCTTAAAACTCTTAAAACCCTTAGTATTTCAAATCCTGAACTTGTAGGAACTAAAGATATTGCTACAACAAAAAAATCAAACAGACTCCAAGGATCTTTGAAAAAAGATACTCTGTGAACATAAATTCTCAAAGCAATCTCAATTGTAAAAATTGTAATAACAATTTGATTAAATAAAGTTGTAAAAGCTCCATAACTTTGCATAAAAGTTTTTGAAGTCTCTAAACCCATTGTAATACCATTTAAAACTATCAAATAGATAATAAACTTTGAGAAAAATGAACTATCTACGATATTTTTAACTCTATGATACATAAAGCTTCTTTAAAATTTTTTTGAAATAATAGATTAAAAAACTATAGATTTAAATTAAGCCTACTATATCTCTAATTTCTCTTATTTTTTCACTTGCTATTTTTCTTGCTTTACTTGCTCCAAAAGATAGAATATCTCTCACTTCTTTTGGATTTTCTAAAAGTTTTGCTCTTTTTTCTTCATAAGGTTTAAAATACTCCTCTATTTTTTCAAGAAGTGTAAGTTTAAAGTGACCGTATCCTTCGCCTGGTGTTTCATATCTTTTTTGTAAATTTTTTAGTTCATCTGTAGACATAAATAGTTTTGAAATATTATAAATATTGCAGTTTTGCCACTCTTTTGGCTCATCAAGCTCTTTTGAATCAGTTACTATTTTCATAACCTGTTTTTTTCGCTCTTTAGGAGTTGTAAACATATCAATTGTGTTATTATATGATTTACTCATTTTAGCCCCATCTGTTCCTAAAACTGTTGCAACATTTTCATCTACTTTTGCAGTTGGTAAAACAAAAATATCTTTTTTGTATGCATGATTAAACGATATTGCAATATCTCTTGTCATCTCAACATGTTGTATTTGATCACGTCCTACTGGAACAATATTTGAATCAAATAGTAAAATATCAGCAGCCATCAAAACTGGATATGAAAAAAGTCCATGATTTGCACTAATTCCTCTTGAAGTTTTATCTTTATATGAGTGAGCTCTCTCTAATAATCCCATAGAAGTATGATTTGATAAAATCCAGTAAAGTTCAAGTACCTCTTTAACATCGTGTTGTATCCAAAATGTTGATTTCTCAACATCCATTCCTAAAGATAAAAAGTTAATTGCTGCTTCATAAGAGTTTTTTTCTAAAAACTCTTTATCTTTTACACTAGTTAATGCATGATATGAAGCTATAAAAGCAAATAGTTCACCTTCATTTTGTGACTCTATCATCTTTTTTATCATACCAAAGTAGTTTCCTATATGAATTGTTCCTGAGGGTTGAATTCCTGATAAAATTCTCAAATTAAATCCTTTTAAATAGTTAAAAATTTATTTTATTTGAAGCGATTATATCAAAAGTAGCTAAAAGCATTAGTAAATCTATTAAAGGGGGCTTAATTTTTTTTTAGTACAATTCTTGCCTTTTATTTATTTCAATAAAATTAACTTTCATTTAATTTAAATCGATAAGGAACTATATGATAAAAAGGTATTTCAACAAAAATGAATGGTTTTCAAATATAAAAGGTGATACTCTTTCAGGTCTTGTAGTAGCTCTTGCACTAATACCTGAAGCAATTGCTTTTTCAATTATAGCAGGAGTTGATCCTAAAGTTGGACTTTATGCTTCATTTTGTATTGCAGTTGTTATATCTTTTGTTGGTGGAAGACCTGCAATGATTAGTGCTGCAACAGGAGCAATGGCACTTTTAATGGTTACTCTTGTAAAAGAACACGGTCTTCAATATTTACTTGCAGCTACAATTTTAACAGGTGTTATTCAAATAATTTTGGCATATATGCAAGTTGCTAAGCTTATGAGTTTTGTCGCACGAGCTGTTGTAATTGGTTTTGTAAATGCTTTAGCAATTTTAATATTTATGGCTCAACTTCCAGAACTAACAAATGTAACTTGGCATGTTTATGCTTTAACAATTGCAGGTCTTGGAATAATCTACTTATTTCCATATATTCCAAAAATAGGAAAAATAGTTCCATCTCCCTTGCTTACAATTGTTGTTTTAACTATTTTTGTATATTTTGTAGCTTGGGATGTAAGAACTGTAGGAGATATGGGAGAACTTCCTGATACTTTACCTATATTTTTATGGCCTGATGTTCCTTTTAATTTAGAAACTTTATGGATTATATTGCCTTACTCTCTCTCTTTAGCAGTTGTTGGATTACTAGAGACTTTTATGACAACAACAATAGTTGATGAACTAACTGATACAAAAGGGGATAAGACAAAAGAAGCAAGAGGTCAAGGAGTTGCAAATATTGCATCTGGTTGTATTGGAGGAATGGCTGGATGTGCAATGATTGGACAATCAATTATAAATGTAAAATCAGGAGGAAGAGGAAGGTTATCTACATTTATAGCTGGTTTTTTCTTACTTATAATGGTTGTATTTTTAAGTGATATTATCTCTATTATTCCTATGGCTGCTTTGGTTTCAGTTATGATTATGGTCTCTATTGGAACATTTGATTGGGCTTCAATAAAAAATTTAAAAACTCTACCACTCTCTACAAATATTGTAATGCTTTCAACTGTTATAGTAACTGTTTATACTCACAACTTAGCTTATGGGGTAATAACAGGAGTTCTTTTTGCCTCACTATTTTTTGCAAATAAGATTTCACACTTTATGTCTTGTGAAACTTCATATAATGAAGATAAAAGTGTTAAAACCTATAAGTTTGTAGGACAAATATTTTTTAATAGTGCCGATAGATTTTATGAAAGCATTAATTTTAAAGAGGTTTTAGATAGAGTAATTATTGATGTTTCTAAAGCTCATTTTTGGGATATTTCTGCTGTTTATGCACTTGATAAAGCAGTAATAAAACTAAGACGAGAAGGTGCTATTGTTGAAGTTGTTGGACAAAATGAAGCAAGTAAAACTATAATTGATAGATTTGGTGTTCATGATAAAGCTAAAATGGTAGAAAAAGTAATTAAAGGAGAGTAAATGAATAAAGTATTAGTTTGCATTGATGGTTCAGATTTTTCAAAAGCAGTTTGTGATTATGGAGTTTTTATAGCAAAAAATCTTAATTTACCTCTTGTTTTACTAAATGTAGTTGAACATTCAAAAATTTCAAATCTAGTTGATTTTTCAGGAAATATTGGTTTTGGTGCAAAAGATGTACTACTTGAGATGTTAGTTGATGAAGATGCTAAAAGAAGTCAAGAGGAGATTTTAAAAGGTAAAGTTATTTTAAAACAGATGCAAGAGTATGTTAAATCAAAAAATTTCTCAAATTTTACAACTCTTCAAAGACATGGAACTTTATATGAAACTTTGGATGAGTTAGGAAGTGATTTAAAAATTGCAATTATTGGTTTAAATGGCGAAAATAGTAAAGATATTGGATCTAATGTTGAGGAGTTGATTAGAACTTTAAATATTCCAATCTTGCTTGTAAATAGTGAATTTAAACCTATAAAATCTATTTTAATGGCATATGATGGGAGTCTTTATGCTAAAAAATCTATTGATATTGCCGTAAAAAATCCAATATTTCCAAATACAAAAAGATATATTGTAAATGTAAATAGTGATAAAAATGATTCAAATAGAGTTTTAAATGAAGCTAGTTTGATATTCAAAAATGCAAATATAGATTCTGAAATATTATCTTTAAGTGGAGATAAATTAGAAGCTATTTTAAATTATCAACAAAGCATAAACGCTGATATTATAGCTATGGGAGCATATAGCCATAATAGATTTAGAAGTGCAATTTTTGGAAGTTTTACAACAAATATGATTTTAAAATCAAAGGTTCCTTTGTTACTTTTTAGATAAATCGATTTTTTTGCTATTTTTTATAGATACAATTTTTATTTTAGGGTATAAAACTATTAATATAAGTGAAGAGAATCATGTTATTTTAAAAAATGTACATAGTAAATCTCAAGCTGTTTTATCTTTACAAAATAATATTATAAACCCTTTATATAATTTAAGGCAGTATTTTAGATTTACAAAAAACTTTATTAAATAACTCTACAGTTGCATATACAGATGCAATTGTGCAGACAAAAGAGGTAAAACTTGAAGTATTTTTAAATATTTAAATGATAAAAAAACAAAAGTAAATAAAATAGAACTTTCAAGTAATGATGAATTTAAACAAATGGCATTGATTATAAATGAAAATATTGCTTAATTATCCGAAGATACAAATGATAAAAATTATTTAAATGATAAAATTAAAGAGGTAAATAAATTTACCTCTTATATGTCTCAAACAATTTAAAACTCATATTTAAGAGCAAATCTATAATCTCTTCCCATCTCATATCTATAAACATCTGCTTGATTTTTTGTAGATATTGTTGTCGCTTTTGCGTATTGTTTATTTGTTAAGTTATTAATAGCAAAGAATAGAGTCCAATCTTTTAATTTATACTCTAAATTTATATCATGAGTTGTATAACCAGCTCTTCTTATCTCATTATTATTGCTATCTAAAACATCAGTTTTGGCAACTGCATTTAAAATATAGTTAATATTTAAATTCTCTATTATTTCAACCCCACCATTAAAAACAAATTTTTTGCTATCGTATCCACCAACTCTTCTTATATTTTGATCTTCATTATAAATTGTTCCATTTGTATCCATATTTTTTGCATTGGTATCAATTTGTGTATAAGCAAATGATGTTGAAAAAATATCGTAGTTGTATATAAGTTTTAGTTCAAAACCTTTTGATTTAAACTCATCATCTCTATTATAAATATCCTCTAAAGTTCTTCCACCTTCTCCACTTCCACCACCAATTGCACCTGATACAATTAAATCTTTAATATTTGTTTGAAAAATATTTGCATTAAAAGATAGATAATCATCACTTAAAAAAGTATCTTTTTTACTATATTTATAACCAAGTTCATATCTATTTGATTTTTCAGCTTTTAAATCTTTTGAGTAAGTTGAACCAATTTTTGTATTTAGTGCCCAAGTAAATGGAATTATGCTACTCATTCTACTAGCTTTTCCATAGTTTGCATAAATCAAAGAGTTTTGTGTAGCTTCATAATCAATACCAATATTTGGAGAAAATGTATCATCACTTTGTTTTCCAAGTCCAGTTTCAAAAGTATAGTAGTCATATCTTAAACCATAATCAAACCCTAAAGAGCCAATTGTAGTTCTATTTTGAAAAAACAAAGCTCTGTTTTCTGAATCTAAATCAGAGTATTTTGTAACAGCTTTATCTAAATTATGTGGTTCAAAACTACCTTTTCCATGCTCTTTTTGATAATCAGCTCCAATAGATACTCTATTTGTTGTCGAAGATATATCAAAATCAAAGTGATTTTGAACTTTTAATCCAATATTTCTATTTTCATACTCTCTTGTTCCATCTAATCTAATGTTTAAATTATTTTTTGGCTCTTCTCTTTTTAAACTTATATCTGTAAGATTTAAATTTGTATTTAAATTTACTAAATTGTTTGGATTATATGTGTGATTTAAAGTGTAATTTGTAGTAGTTGAAACTATTTTTTCAAGCTCTTCAGGTTTTGGTCTATACTCTGTTCCTCTCCATCTTGTATTACCACTATTCTCATTTTGATTTATAGTTAATCTTAAATCATGATTATTTGAATCTAATAAACTAAGCTTAAATAGATAATCTCTATCTTTATAGGCTGTTGCTATCTCTTTATTTTTATTGGCATCTTTATAATCATCACTATTTAATCCACTAACACTAATATAAGCTCCCAAATTATTCTCAAAAACAGAATAAGCTATAAGACTCCCATGTTTTTGATTTGCATTTGTGTTATATCCTGTTTTTAAAATTGCACCACTTTTTTTATCACCTTTTACAAAATCTTGAGCATCTTTTGTGCTCATCTGTATACTTCCCCCAAGAGCTTCACTTTTTGAAGCATCGTTTGATGTTTTTATATCCACAACTTTTAGTAAATCAGGATTTATTCCAAGCTCATTGCTTCTGTGTTGAAACATATTTTTACCCTGTTTTGCACCATCTAGTGATATGTTTAAATTAGAGCTTTCAATTCCTCTTAAATAGACTCTTTGTACATTTATAGCACCACCACCAATCTCAATAGAGGAGTTGTTGTTTAGTATCTCTTTAAAAGAGTTTGCTTGACTTTGTTCAACTTGTTGCATATTTATTTGCATAGTGTTGGTCTCTATCTCTTTTTTCTCCTCTATTGTAACTTTTTGCAAAGCGATATTTTGTGCAAAAGCTAAATCAGAAGCTAATATAAATGATAGAGTTATTGTAGCTTTAATATTAGATTTCATTATATTCCTTTTATGTGTAAATATTATTGCAACTAAGTTGCAAATTGGAATAATACTTTTTTGCAACTTAGTTGCATCTTAGAGTTACTAAAATTTTCAGCCTAAATATTTGCTTTTTTAGATATAATTGCCCAAAAATTTAAAAAAGAGCCTATATGATTGATATAAAACTATTACAAAATGATTTTGAAAAAAGTAGCCAACTTTTAGAGAAAAAAGGAGTTTCTAAAGATATTTTAGAATCTCTTAAAGTTTTAGCACAGAAAACAAAGATAAAAAGACAAGAGCAAGAAGAGACAACAGCAAAACAAAATGTTTTGTCAAAAGAGTTTCCAAGATATAAAAAAGAGAATCTTGATACTACAAAACTTCAAGAAGAGATAAATAGTTTAAAGTTAAAAAAACAAGAGCTTGAAGATGAAGTTAGAGTTTTAGAGGATGAGTTATCTGCACTTGCTTTAACAGTTCCAAATTTTCCTGATGAGGATGTTCCTTTTGGAGTTGATGAGAATGAAAATGTTATTTTAGAAGTAGTTGGAGAGAGACCAAGCTTCGGTTTTGAGCCAAAAGAGCATTGGGATTTATCATGTGATTGGTTGGATTTTCAAAGAGGTGTAAAACTAGCAAAATCAAGATTTACAGCCTTAAAAGGTGATGGTGCTAGACTTGAGCGAGCTTTAATAAACTATATGCTTGATTTTAATAGAGCAAGAGGATTTAATGAGTGGTATGTTCCATTTATGGTAAATTCAAATATGCTTGTAGGAACTGGACAGCTTCCAAAATTTGAAGAAGATCTATTCAAAATAGAGGGTGAAGATCTATATTTAATTCCAACTGCTGAGGTTAGTCTTACAAATTTATATAATGATGAAATTATTGATAAAAGTGAACTACCACTTTTACTTACTTCTTACACTCCTTGTTTTAGAAAAGAGGCAGGAAGTGCAGGGCGAGATACAAGAGGATTGATTAGACAACATCAATTTGATAAGGTTGAGATGGTTGCTATTACATCACAAGAGCAATCAGATGAAGTTTTTCAAAAGATGGTTCAGTGTGCTAGTGATTTATTAAGCTCTTTAGGTTTAGCTCACCAAAAAGTTAAACTTTGTAGTGGAGATTTAGGTTTTGGAGCGGCAGTTACTATAGATTTAGAAGTTTGGCTTCCAGGACAAAATAGATATAGAGAGATCTCATCAATCTCAAATACAAGAGATTTTCAAGCTAGAAGGGCAAAAATTAGATACAAAGATGATAAAAAAAATATATTAGCACACACTTTAAATGGTTCAAGTTTAGCAGTTGGAAGAACTTTGGTTGCTATTATGGAAAATTATCAACAAGCTGATGGAAGTGTGAAAATTCCTGAGGTATTAAAACCATATTTAAAATAAGATAAAAAATGTACAGTTTTTTAAGAGCTTAGGAGTTGCTCTTAAAAAATAAAATCTTCTTTAATTTCTTTGGAGAAAAAAGGGGCTTGAGAGAGACCCCTTTTGGATACTTAGGTTTTAAATTCTATAATACTTTTTCATAACCTAAGATTTTAATAGAACGACCTTTTTAAGAGACCTTACCTTAAAATTGCTACATTTTAACTAAGGAGAGATAAGTTTGGTAAAATCTCTTGATCAGTGAAATAATACTCTTACAAAACTTAAAGTTTGCTATTTTAATGCTACTTTTCTTCCAAAATTTAAAATTTTTCCAAAAGTTTTTTTAATTTAAAGCTCTTTTTTATCAAACTCTTTTGCAAAACCTATTAAATCTTTTCTTTTTAAATCGCCTCTATAAACAATATCTTCAACATTGATATCTTTATTATTTAAAACTTTTGGAACTGCATCTGAATTTTCTAAAACTTGCATATGACGGCTAAGCTCTTCTTCACTATAACTCATCTGCATATCAGCAGTTATTACATTTGGAATTGCTTCAATGACTTTTAGTTTTTTAAGTTCATCTTCAACATTTTCACCCTCTATTGTAATTATAACTCTTCCTTTCTCATCATGCATATGATAGTCGCAAACACCTGATTTTTTAAGATTTTCAATCACACTTTCTAAATTTTTTGGTAAAGTTGTTACAACTATACTTGAGATATTCATTTTTTCTTCCTTTAATTAAGATTATAAAAATTTATTCTAGAATCATCACTTGAGATAACAATTTGATTCTCATTTAAAAATAGAATTTTTGTTAAAATTGCTCTATTTTCGGTCAAGATAAATTTATCCTCTTTTGATTCTATGTCAAAAACAACAGCATCATTATTTTCATTAAGTAAGATACAAGCTAGTTTAGAACTAGGACTTAAAGCTCCTGTATAAACTAAAAAATCAAATGATTTATAAAAAGATTTTTTAGAGTTTGTAAAATAAAAAGATGCTCTTCTATCTTGTCCAGTTCCTAAAATAGTATCTTTTTTAATATCAACTTGAAAAACTCTATCTACATTTTGACCTTTAAACTCTTTTAGTTTTTTCAAACTTTTTGATTCAAATTGTGTTATTACACCACTTTCATCTGTAGTAACAAAACTTTTTTTATCACTGCTTAGAGTAAAATCTGAAAAAGATGATTGAGAAACTTGAGTCTGTTTGAGTATTTTACTGTTTTTTATATCATATAAAAATATTTGATTTGATAAAAGTGCATAAATAATATGCTCATCATCCAAAAATTTTGCTTTTGCAATAAAAAGTCTATTTTTTGAACTTACAATATTGTTTAATTTTCCATTTTCATAAATAAATATATCTCTTCCACCATTTTCTCCTTGAGATAGAATTAATACTTTTTCATTTAAAAAATCAACGCTATAAATTTTTGACTCAATAATCTCTTGCATAAAATCTTTAATATTTGGAACTTTTATAGATTGTTGAAACTCTTTTTTGCTTATATCAAAAATATCTACCTTTCCTTTAGAGCTCGCAATAAATATTCTCTCTTTTTCAACAACAAAATCAGTTGCCATTCCATCAATTTCTAAAAAAAATTCTGGCTTTAACTCTTTTGAATTTAAAAAGATAACAAGAGTGAAAAATATAAAAAATTTAAACATTTAAAACCTTTATAGAGTTAGTTGGACAAACTTTTATGCAAAATCCACAACTTGTACAGTTGTCATTTATAATAGGTTTAAAAATACCCTCAAAACTTATTGCATTTTCTAAACAAGGATCTTTGCATGAAAAGCACATAGTTTGATTCCAAGATAGACAAGTTTTAGTATCTATTTGAATTTTTGCATCTATATTTGATTTATACTTTATATCTAAAACTTCCATATTGCAAGCTTTTGCACAAAGATCGCAATATGTACAACCTGAGTTTGAAAAGTTTAAACTAGGAGTTTGGTCTTCTAAAATATAAATAATATTCTCTTCACAAGCTTCACTACAACTTTTTTCTAAGCATTTTATGCAATTTGTGAAAAAAATATCTCTATTTTTATAATAAGGAGGTCTAATAATACTCTCTTGCTCTTTTTTAAAAGGTTTAGCAAGAGAGCTAAAAAGCTCTCTTCTATTCATATTTATTTAACGCCTTCTTCTATTACATCAAGTAGATTTGATTTATCATTTAAATCACTACTTCTAAACTCTGTTACAAAATTATTCTTAGGTACAATTTCACTTTGAGACTGAGGAGCGTGACAAGCTGAACAGTTAAATCTAGCATTTGATAGGTGGTCAAGTGGTTTTACAACAGTTTTTATATCACTACTATTTTCTACTATTTTTCCATCTCTTTGAAGTTGACCTTTTTTATCTATATTTACATCTTCTCTAAAGTTAGTAAAATGAGATTTTGGAATAGCAGTTGCTCCCATAGACTCAGCTAACATTGGATCATGACACATGATACATTGATTATTATCAATTGTAATTGGAAGCATTCCTTCTACATCGTGAGAAATCATTGGTGGAGCATTCTCAAAAGCTCTTTTAATTTTTGTACTTGCTCCTGCTGGATCAGTCAAATATTTAGTCTCATCTGATACAACTTTAGTCTCATCAAGTAAATCAGCATCTCTTAGTCCAAAACTTTTATTCTCTTGAGATTTAGTTTGACTATTGTCACTATTAAAACAAGCAGTAAAAGTTCCTGCAATAATTAAAATTAAAGCAAATTTTACTAATTTCATTTTTTCTCCTTTATATATTTTCTTAAATCGAAATTTAGTGCATCATCTTCGCACACTTCTACACATCTTCCACAATTTGTACACTCATCAACTACAGCTTCACTACTTTTATTTATCATATGTAAAACTTGTATTTCAGGGCATACAACCTTACACTTCATACAGTTTGTACATCTATTGTGATTATGATGAACCCTTATTAGACTAAATCTTCCAATTAGTGAATAAAATCCACCAAGAGGACAAATATGTCCACACCAACCATTTTTTAAAACAAACAGATCAAACAAAAATATTACAATCATTGTTGCAAGTCCAAATCCAAGTCCAAAGATTAAACCTCTATGAACCATTGATACAGGAGAAATCAATTCAAAAGCTGCAACGCCCATAAAATAAGAGATTATAAAACTAATTAAAATTAGCCAATATCTTAAATTTCTAGTTGCTGGTTGTTTTTTTTGAACTTCATCAAATTTCAAAACTCTTCTTAAGAAGTTTGCACTATCTGTAATTATATTTACAGGACAAACCCAAGAGCAAAACGCTCTTCCTCCAAGAGTAAAGTAGAAAATTGAAATAATTAAAGCACCCAATGCTATATCAAAAGATATAACTGCTCCTGCAAAAATCATTTGTAAAACTGCAAATGGATCACTTAAAGGAATTGTTTCTAAAACCAAAGAGCTACTTAAATTCCCCATTAAATAGTTAATCCCATAAATATTTGCCAAAATATATAAAGCTATAATAGAGAGTTGTGTAAATCTTCTAGCAATTAAAAATCTATATTTTTTAATCATTTAGTAACTCCTGTGTCCCTTTATTTAATGAGTCAATTGCACTCTCTTTGCTTATGTCTGTTTTTGTCTTTTCTGATGTTGCATTTTTTAATCTTTGCTCATCTGATTCATCCCAACCTTTTATGTAGTGGTCACCAACTTTTCCAAGTGCAATTTCTCGTGGAAGTACAAAAATTGCTGGTTTTTCAGTAATACAAGCTTTTTCACAAAGTCCACAACCTGTACAAATATCACTATCTACAACAGGTTTTAAAAATGCATGTTTACCTGTTCTTTCATTTTTTTCATATACTATATTTATAGCCTCACCTAAAAGTGGACAAGCTCTATAGCAAGCATCGCATTGAATTCCCCAAAAAGCTACACAAGATTTTACGTCTACAACTGCAACTCCCATCTCCATTTGTCTTATCTCAAATGCATTATTTGAATCTTTTACAAGTTTTTCATCAAGTGCATCTGTTGGACAAATAGGAACACAAGGAATATCAACACACATATAACAAGGAATATCTCTTGGTACAAAATATGGAGTTCCCAAAGGTAAATTATCCCCTGGTTTTGCCAATTTTAGTGTATCAAAAGGGCATGCCTC
>NZ_JBAZAH010000048.1:0-13133 GCF_041672065.1 Aliarcobacter sp.
TGTTGGAACATATTGTAAACTTACACTTCTCATAAGCTCTCCAAATCCTGGCATCATTCTATCACACACAGCTTCTGTTGCTTCTGGAGTTACATCTCTTAAGGCTGGTCCTGTTCCTCCTGTTGTTACAACCAAACAGCACTTTTGATTATCTATTAAATCTATTAAAGTCTCTTCAATAGTCATTCTATCATCACTAATACATCTATAAACCTCTTGCCAAGGAGATTTTAAATAACTATTTAAAGTATCAATAATAGCCTTTCCTGATAAATCCTCATAAATTCCAGCACTAGCTCTATCACTTGTTGTAATTATTCCAATTTTTGCAATCATAATAAATGTCCTTTATCTTTAAAATAGTAAACAGTTGCAAACTCTTTAAAAAAATCTTTTGCAGCTAAACTATCAATTATTTTATCGTTTTGTCCCAAAAAAACCTCTATTTTAATACCTTTTTTTATCAACTCTTCTAAATCTTCTTTGCTCCATTTAAAATTTAAAAGCTCATTTAACTCTTCAAAACTTCCTTTTTTAAAGAAGTTTTCTATACTTTTTGTTGATTTATCTTTCAGATTTTCTAAGAAATTTTTGATATAAGCATCTTCATCTTTTTTAAAAAACATAAGTTGCATTCTTTTAAACTTCTCATCTTTTGTTTGAAAAAATGCAGGTGAAAAAAGTTGAAGTTTATCAACTCTTTTTTGACTATTTTGTACATGTAAAAATGCTTTAATAGCACCATATGAAAATCCACTCACAACAAAATCACCATCTTGTAAATACTCTTCAAAAAGCGAAGATTCATTAAAAAAACAAAATCCACTAAAAAAATTATTGTAAATCTTCAAGTGTAATTACCTCATTCTTAAGCATAATATCTTTTAATTTCTCAATTTTTTCAATATTTTGAGATAATGTTGCTCTTAGTTCATCTTTAATTGAGACTATTAACTCATTTGCATTTAGAGCCATTTTATACTCTTCAACTATTTTAGAAGCTAAATCATAGGCTTTTTTCAAATCATCATTTGATACAAAATATTTTTCATTTTTTAACAACTCTAAACCAATAGTTCCAGCTAAATCAATTTTTATGCTATTTTTTAACTCTTGAAACGATGGAAAAACAGAACTATCTTTTGAAACACCCTCATCTAAAAGTGCTAGTTTTTTATTTGCAATAAAGGCTTTACAAACTTGATAGATTGCTAAAATCTCTTTTTGACTATCATCTAATATTCTTATTTGTTTTTTACCAAACTCTAGTTTGTTTTTAGCTATTTGTATATCATCTTCAAGAAGCTCAACTCTACTATCTTTTATCATACTTAAAAGTGCTTCATTTACAAGTGTTGAAAGTGATGCTGAGTTAAATCCAGCTGTTTGATTTACCAAATTATCTAAATTGATATTGTGTTTTATATCTTTTAAATATAGCTCCAAAATCTTTCTTCTATCTTCAATATTTGGAAGCCCAACATATAATCTTCTATCAAATCTTCCAGCTCTTAAAAGTGCATCATCTAAAACCTCAATTTTATTTGTTGCAGCAATTACAATTACACCACTCTCTCCATCAAATCCATCCATTTGAGTTAGAAGTTCATTTAAAGTTGACTCTCTCTCATCATTTGATTTTCCACTTCGCATCTTTCCAACAGCATCAATCTCATCTATAAATACAATTGATGGAGCATTTAATTTTGCACTTGTAAATAGTTCTCGCACCTTCTTCGCACCCATTCCAACATAAATGTGTACAAAACTAGCTCCACTTTGATAGAAAAATGGAACATTTGCCTCTCCTGCAACTGCTCTTGCAATCAAAGTTTTTCCAACACCTGGAGGTCCTACAAGAAGAACACCTTTTGGAAGTTTTACTTTAAACTTTTGGTACTTTTTAGGATTGTTTAAAAAATCAACAATCTCTTCAAGCTCCTCTTTAATCTCTTTAATACCAGCAACATCTTTGAAAGTAATATTTGATTTTACAGGTTCAATACCAAGCTCAACATTTGCTTTTTCAGAACTTTTTTTAAGTTCACTATCAAAACTACTCTCTACACTTTTTCCTTTTTTCTTTAAAAAGTAATCTCTTATTTTATCTTGATTTGCTCTTAGAATAAAAGATAAAATAAGTAAAATAAATAAAAATCCCAAACCAACATAGTATGAGATTCCTTGAATATTTGAGCTACTTTTATAAATAGTATAAACAAAAAGTACAAGCAATGCAATTGCTGACATAATCATAAGCTTAAAGTTTTTATCAATACTTTTATTATTTGAATCTTGCTTCATTTTTATTATCCTTTACTAAATAATCATCTAAATACAACCAATCTCCAACTAAATCTTCACTACTTGAAATTTCAACTTGATTAAAAAATTGATCAAATCCTAAATATTTTCCATTTTTTTCCTGCTCAACTAAAACTTCAAGTTTTGATTTACTGTTTTTTCTAAACTCATAATTTTTTTTCTTAATTATCTCAACAAGCTCAATATATCTATCTTTTGCAATATCGCCTTTAATCATATCTTTCATAGAGGCACTTGGTGTTCCATCTCTTTTTGAGTATGTAAATGCATGAACATGAGTAAGTGGAAAGTTATGTAAATTTTTCATAGCTTCACTCCAAATCTCTTGCGTTTCTCCTGGATGTCCAACTATAAAATCAGTTCCTAATGCATATCCATTTTGGCTTAAAAACTCAAAAAGCTCTAAATCACTTAAAACTTTGTTTCTTCTATTCATTATTTTTAACATCTCTTTTGAAGTGTGTTGAAGTGCTATATGCAAATGTTTTGCCATAAAAGGCTCATTTATAAGCTCCTTAAACTCATCATCAATTTGAATTGGCTCAATACTTCCCATTCTAATTCTCTTAACACCTTTTATAAGTGCCATTTTTTTAAGAAGTTTTGCTAGTGAAGTGTGCATTTTTTTACCATAACTTCCTACATTTGTTCCAGTTAAAATAAATTCACTAAAACCATTTTGTGCCAAAGTTTGCACTTGATTTAAAATAATACTCTCTTCATAACTTCTAGCATCACCTCGAACAAATGGGATAATACAATAAGAACATCTAAAATCGCACCCCTCTTGTATTTTTATAAATGCCCTACTTTTTCCAACAAACTCTTCAACAATAGTTTTATCCAAAGATTTTAAATCACCCTCTTCAAAAAATCTATCATCTTTTTTTAATAGTTCATTGATATTCTCTTTTAAACTAGCTCCAAATAAAGCATCGATTTTATTCTCACTAAATAGTTTTTCACCTTTAGTTCTAGTACCACAACCTGTAAATACAACTTTTGGATTATTTGAAAGCTTTTTTAGACCATTTATGTAGCTTCTTGCAGTTGTATCAGCACTATTTGTAACAGTACATGAGTTTATTACAACAATATTTGCTTCACTCTCATCTTGTGTTACATCAAAATCTTTTAAGTTGCTAATCATAACTTGTGTATCAAAAATATTTGTTCTACAACCAAATGTTTTAAAAAATACCTTTGGTCTATTTGTACTAAATTTCATCTTCAATAATCTCTTTTAATCTTGATGGTCCATAAGCTTTATTTGTTTGATTTATATTTATTTGTTGCGTTGGATATGCAATATTAATATCATCCTCTTTCATAAATGCATCTAAAATCTCTGTGCTTATTGT
Source organism: Aliarcobacter sp. (assembly GCF_041672065.1). Taxonomy (NCBI): domain Bacteria; kingdom Pseudomonadati; phylum Campylobacterota; class Epsilonproteobacteria; order Campylobacterales; family Arcobacteraceae; genus Aliarcobacter; species Aliarcobacter sp. The sequence goes on from NZ_JBAZAH010000048.1 coordinate 3,687, forward strand.
ACTTCTTAAAACCAAAGCTGCAAAAGAGTTTGTAAGATACCAACCTGATATTACAACTCCATAAGGCTCTATAAATGTAAATACTCTTGGCTCTACTCCTGTTGCTCTTAATTGATACTTATTTCTCATTTTTGATAGCTGTTTTCTTGTAATATCACTATAACCTTTTGAGTAGTGCTTTAAAATCTCTCTAATTATTTTTTGAGCTTTTTTATGGTTTGAATCAAAGGTTAAAGTTATATCTATACCATCCCAAACAGTTTTTAATTCACTATGACTATAGTTTGCAATTAACTCTGAAAAAATATAGTTATTTGGAACAAAGAATATTCTTCCAGCTCTTCTATTTTTCATATAAGATACTAAAGTAACATCCTCTTTAACTGTAATTTTAAATAGTGAAATATCTAAAACATCTCCTACAGTTTCAACATCTCCTTTTGTAACTCTAATTCTATCTCCAACTTGAATAAATCCAGAAGTTACAATAACCATCCAACCAAAAATTGACATAAACCAATCTTTTAGTGCAATTGCAATACCAGCAGATGCAAATCCAAGGATTGTTACTAGATAAGCAACATTATCAATATATGAAAATAGTAAAACCATAACAATTAATATAACCAAAGTAAAATTTATAACTTTGTTTACAATATAGTAATTTTCACTTTGTAAAAAGTATTTTTTTAAAGCTAGTTTTACTAAAAAAGTTACAACAAAAAATATAAAAATTATTAGTAAAATATCTAATATTTTTTCAACTTGTTGAGATATTTGATTTTTTGTCTCTAAAATAACTTGTTCAACTTTTCTATCATAGACCTCAGATGATGTTCCAACAATATCTAAAACTATTTCAAAATCTCTTATTTGTTTTGTTAAAAAGTTTATTTTTTCTTCATATTGAGGTTTTGAATCCAATAAATATATTTGATTATAAAGCTCTTCTTCCTCTTTTAAACTCTTTATTAAATCAATTAATTGAAGCTCTAATTTTGTAAATTGATCTCTATTGCTCTCTATTATTTTAATATTTGACAAAGCTCCAATTATTCCAAATGGATTTGTGATTTTTTCAATAGCTCCAATATCAGGTGGATTTATTAATCCTCCAATAGGAGATCCTCTATACTCACCTATTAATTCAAGTTCATTCTCTTTTACTCTTATTTTATTTAATAACTGATACTCTTGCTCATCATTAAACTTCTTTTTAGTTTTTAAACTCTCTTTTAAAATATCTAATTCATTTGCAATTTTACTATATGAAAGATAGTTTGAATATCTTTTTATAAGAATATTATCTTTGTATGAGTTTTGAATTTTTAATATCTTATCCAATAATATATTTTGCTCAACCAAGTTTTCAATCTCTAAAATAGGCTCACTACTCTTTTCATTTTTAATCTCTTGTGATGCAAAAAGAGTTATTGACAAAAAAACTATTAGTATAATTACTCTATTAATCACTTAAATTCCTTTAAAACTTCAATTACATCCTCTTTTTTTATCTCATCTGTAATTTTGCAATCACCTATTTCAATAGGAACTATAAACTTTATTTTACTATTGCTTGATTTTTTATCCAAATAAAAATGCTCATAAAAATCTTCTACATTATCTATTTTAAAAGTTGTTGGAATATTATATTTTTCTAATAAATTTTTTACTCTTTGTTCATTTTCTTTACTCATAATTCCTAGTTTTACAGCCAAAGAGTTTGCCATACACATACCAATTCCAACAGCTTCACCATGAAGATAAGTTTTGTATTTTGTAAGATTCTCTATTACATGCCCAAAAGTGTGTCCATAATTTAAAGCAGCTCTTAATCCTTGCTCTTTTTCATCTTGCGAAACAACCCAAGCTTTAGTTTGAACAGATTTTTGAATTGCTATATCTATATTTTTTTCATCATTTAAATCATTTTTTTCTAACCATTCAAAAAAATCTTTATTAAAGCAAACAGCCATTTTAATAATCTCTGCAACTCCAGCACCGAACTCTCTTTTTGGTAAAGTTTTTAGAAAAGCTGAATCAATATAAACAGCTTTTGGCTGATGAAATGTTCCTACTAGGTTTTTTCCATATTTATTATTTATTCCAGTTTTTCCTCCAACACTAGCATCAACTTGAGATAGCAAAGTTGTAGGTATTTGAATAAAATCAACTCCTCTTTGATAAATTGAAGCTGCAAATCCTGTCATATCTCCAATAACTCCACCACCAAAAGCTACAAGCAAAGATTTTCTATCAAGTTTTGCTTCAAAACAAGAGTCCAAAATCATCTCTAAGGTCTGCATATTTTTATACTCTTCACCATCAGCAATTGTACAAATAGTAAGTTCTCTTGCACTTAATTTTGTTTTTAAATACTCTAAGTGAAAACTACTAACAGTTGGATTTGTAACAACAACAACTTTTCTATCAAAGTATAAATCTTTTAATCTCTCTATAAATATCTCATATGAGTTACTATTTCCAAGCTCTATTTTTACTATCATTTTTAAATCCAATTAATTAATTAAGCATCTATAATAGCTAAAATTAGCTAAGAAAAGGCTTTTACAGTAGTTTTTAGATAGAATATTTTTTATTTTTTAGGATATAAAATGAGAGAGTTAATTTTAATAAGACATGCAAAATCTGACTGGTCAAATCCTCTTTTAGATGATTTTGAACGACCACTTAATAAAAGAGGTTCAAAAAATGCTCCTTTTATGGCAAAAATATTAAAAAAAGAGATACAAAAACCAGATTTAATAATCTCTTCACCTTCATTTAGAACAAAACTAACTTTAGAATATTTTTTAAAAGAGTTTGAGTATAAAGATGAAATTATTTTTGAGAAATCAATTTATGAAGCTCCTTATCTTAATCTTCTAAAAGCTATAAAAAATGTTGATGATAAATATAAAACTATTTTTTTAATAGGTCACAATCCAGGACTTAATGATTTAGCAAATTTTCTACTTGGAAGTTTTGAAGATAATATTCCTACAAGTGGAGTTTTAAAAATAGATTTTGATACAAACTCTTGGAAAAATATCTCAAAAGATAGTTCAAAATTAATCTTTTTTAAATATCCAAAGATGTTTGAATAATCTATTTTGTACTATTTTTTTTAATAAGCAAATATACAAAAAATGGAGCTCCAATAAAAGCAGTTACAACTCCAATTGGTAAGCTTGAAGCTGTTGGTATTACTCTTGAGATTAAATCACAAAATACCAAAAAAACTCCACCAAAAAATATTATTGGAAAAAATAGCTTTGTATATGTTTTCTTATATATTAATTTTACTATATGAGGAATCACAAGTCCCACAAATCCAATTGGTCCTGTAAAACTTATACAAACACCAACTGCTAAACTAACAACTATTAAAAGAGTTAAAACTGTTTTATTTATATTTAATCCCTTTAAAAATGCAACATCATTTGATATTAACAAAAGATTGATTTTGTGTTTAAAGCTATAAATTATAAAAATAAAAATAGTTGCTGTAATAAAAACTATTAAAGATGGCATATAACCAACAACATCTAAGCTTCCAAGAGTAAATCTTACAATTGAGTAGTTCTCTTGAAGATTACTTAGATAAAAAACAAGCATTAAAGCTGAACCATAAAAATATGATAAAGCAATTCCTATTAGTAAAATAGAGTTTGTTGAGCTTATTGCTTTTTTTTTATTCAGTGATTTTGTAATTAAAAATAGAATTAAAATTGTAAAAATTGAGCCAAAAATACTTGAAAAAAAGAGTGGTACAAAAGGCAAAAAAACTATTGATAAACTTGTAAAAAGTGTAGTTCCACTTGCAATTCCCAAAGTATATGGAGTGATTAACTCATTTTTAAAAACAATTTGAAAAATAAGTCCACCAAGAGCCAAGATTGAGCCAACAAAAAATGCCAAAATAACTCTAGGAACTCTTAAGTCCCAAAAAACCATATTTAAACTATTTTCTAAAGAAAAAATTGAAGATATTTCAATATTTACTTCACCCAAAAAAGGTGAAATAAATATTAAAATCAGTGAAAAAATATATAAAAAAACTTTCATAAATCTACTACCAAATGAGTGTTTTCAAATCTTAAGCTATCGTTGTAAAACTCTTTTAATCTCTCTTTACAAAAAAACTCTTCATGATCTCCATAAAATTTTAAAACTCCGGCTTCTAAATATAGCACCTTATAGTTTTTGAGTGCATAAGCAAAATCAAGATTATGAGTAATTATAATTTTTTGTTTTAAAAAATTTGAATTTAAAATCAAAAAAACATCTCTTAATCTTTTTATATCCAAATTTGCCATAAGCTCATCAAAAATTGTGATTTTTGCATCATGTAAAATTGCACTTGCTAATAAAACAAGCTGTTTTTCTCCAGAGCTTAAACTAGAGCATGAGCTATTTTTTATATGATTTATCTTTAAAAGATTTATAACTTTTTCAATCTCCTCGTCGCTTCTGTTTTCAATTGTTGAGAGTTTTAAATACTCCAAAACAGTCATATAATCATCAAATATCTCAAAACTACTTGGAATATAGTTTATTAGTTTTGCTCTTTGAATTCCAGATAGTTTTGAGATATTTTTTTCATTAAAAAATAGATTATTTGAAGATATTATTGAGCTTAAAACTTTTGCTAAAGTTGATTTTCCAGCTCCATTTTCACCTAAAATCAATAAGTTTTCATTGTTTTTTAGCAAAAAACTTATATCTTTTAAAATAAAATTACTGTAATTTTTTAGTTCTAACATCTTCTAATATCTTTCTAAAATCATCTATTAAATATTGTACTCTATGGCTTGAAATTCCTGAGTATGTCTTATCTATTATATAGATATTCTCTTTTTTACTTGCATTTACTGGCAAATTTTTCCAAAGATTTAACATATCATCTTTTTGTTTATCACTTTTTAAATATGGAGCTAAAAGTATAATAATATCTGGATTTAGTAGTATTAACTTTTCACTATTTATTGCAGGTTGTGATTTTAAGCTTGATTGATAGGCATTTTGATTTCCACTTTTTTTTATAATATCTTCAAAATATATGTAGTTGTTTGTTACATATATTTGATTAGAGAGTGTGTTTTGGGGACTAATTACAATTAAAATTTTTTGATTTTCTACTATATTTTCAATATTTTTTAAACTATTTTCTATATTTTGATTTAAATTTTCTGCTTGTAATTGTCTATTAAAAACATCTCCTAAATCTTTGATTGCAAATTTAATATCATCTAAACTATCTGTTTTATAAACTAAAGTTTTAAATCCAAGAGCTTTTAGTGAGCTATTTAATTTTTTATCATAATTTTGATTTATTATAATGCTTGGATTTAAGTTTACAACTTTTTCCAAGCTAACACTACCATATCCTCCAACTTTTTCAATACTTTTAGATATTTCTGGATAATCACAAAACTGCGTATTTGCAATAATATTATTGCCTAAACCTAAAGCAAAAACTATCTCATTTACAGCAGGACTTAGAGTGATAATTTTTTCATTTGCACTTAAAATATTTAAAAAAGAGATATTAAAAAAAATTAGAAAATATAGTAGTTTTTTCATATTAGAAACTAGCCTTTATACCTAAATATGCTGCTCTTTGACTTGTAGCATATCCATCAACTATTTGATAATCTTTGTTGAAAATATTATCAAGTTTAAGATATGTAGAGAAGTTTTTACTAATATCATAATCAACTACTGCATTCCAGATTGTATAGTTTCCTGTTTTTGTTTTTTGAGTACTACTAAGATAATTTACACTCTCTCTGCTTCCAATATATTCACCATTTACATTAAAATGAAAATCTTTTAAACCATAATAATCAACTCCAAAATTAAACTTATTTTTTGGTCTATTTAGAAGCTTATCTCCTTTTGCATCTTTTGCACTTAAGTTTGTATATGAAAGATTTAAAAATGTGTCTTCTACAACTTCATTTTTATAGGCAATTTCCGTACCTTTTAATTTACTTGTTCCACTCATTTGTTCATAAGTCCAAGTAGCGTAGTTATAATCTATCAAATCTTTTATTTTTGTATTAAAATATGTTACAGAAAAACCTTCGTATGCAATACTTATATCATAAGATTTTGTTTTTTCTGGTTGCAAAGTATCATTTCCAGCCCAAACATCATTTAGTTGATATAAATTTGGTACATTGTATCCAGTTCCATAATTCGCACTAATATTTAAATCATCAACTATATATTGTTTTATTCCTATCTTTCCTGTTGTTTTATTTTCAAAGTCACTGTATCTATCATATCGTAAAGCTTGTGTAAAGATAGTTTTATCATCAAAAAACTTATTTGTATTTGTAATAAAAATTCCTTTATTATTGTAGTTTTTAACTCTACTTTCATTTGTTAAATCTTCAACTATTTTTTTATCTTCAAACTTTTTATAATCTGCCCCCAAAGTTATATTTGAAGAGTCTAAGTAACCAATACTTGTATTTACTCCATACTCTTTTATAACACCTTTGTAGTCAGGCACAGAAGTATTAGTTGAAGTTCTTTTTATATCTGTATAGTTTGTATATACTTTTGTTATAGCTATATCATTTCTATTTTCATAAGTAATATTTGCTAAATGAGTTTTATTTTTTGTAGAATCCTTATTGTTTGGATCTTTGCTGAAAAAATCATCTATATCAACTTTTGTATCTATTATTTCATAAGAAGTAGATAATCTATTATTTTCATTAAAATTATAACCTAGTTTTAAATTTGCTGTTGTATTTTCATATCCATCTTTTTCATACTTTTTCGCATCAGAGCTTTTATTTGGAGAAATAGCTGAAAAACCATCTGTATCAACTCTAGTAGCACTTAATTTTGCATCAAAATTCTCATTTTTGTGTGAAATATTTGCACGAGCTATTTTACTATTGTATCTTCCGTATTCAATAGTAGCATTTCCGTGAGTTCCATCTTGTGCACTTTTTGTAATAATATTTATAACTCCAGCACTAGCATCTGCTCCCCAAATACTACTTTGCGCACCTTTGATTACTTCAATTCTTTCAATATCATTTATCATTAAATGTTCAATATTTGCACTACCTTTTGGAGTTGTAATATCATTATATCTCACACCATCAACTAAAATTAAAACTCTATGAGCATCCATTCCTCTTAAATACACAGAACTAGTTTGACCTATTCCACCATCTCTTGAGATACTAACTCCTGATAGAGAATTTAAAGCTTCAACAACTGTTTTAAATTTTCTAGCTTCAATATCTTCAGCTGTAATTACATCAACATTGGCTGTAACATCTTTTAATTTTTGCTCTGATTTTGTAGCACTTGTAACTGTGATTGTCTCTAAAGTAGTTGTTTGTGAGTATAAATTTGTTGCTATTAAAAAGCTTGCAACTAAGCTTATATTTGTTTTTTTCATTTTGTACCTTTTTTCTAATTATTATTTATTAAATCTGTTTTGATTGGTTTTAGCTTTATATTTAAAAGCTTCATCTGTATATTTGGTAGTTTTCTTAAGTATTCAATTAGTTTTGAATAAAAAATATGCAATTTTTCAAAACATGTTGATATTAAAATACCAAAAAAGCTAAAATATTTTTTTGCTAGTCTCATCTTCTCTCCTTTCTTAAAATTTAAATATTTTTACTATTTTGTATTCATATGATGGTTATGTTCTATATTTATAGTTTTATTTTTTAAAAGAGCAAAACCGTTGTAAGCTGTATATAGTCCAAATAAAATAACTAAAATTGATGCAATTTTCATAGATATATCTCTAAAGCTTGATTGTTTAAACAATCCAGCAAAAAAACCTACAAAAAATAGTGCAAATATTGTAGTTACCCCAAAAATAAACATTACCATTGCACCATAAAAAGCACTTCCTGTACTTGCTGCCATTATTGCAAACATATATACAAAACCACAAGGTAAAAAGCCGTTTAAAACTCCAATTAAATAAAAACTAAGTTTTGAATTACTTCCTAAAACTTTTTTAAATAATTTTTGATAAAAAGGAGATTTTGAAAAAGTTTGCTCTAAGAGTGTTAAAAATTTTATTTTTCCCATTAGTGAAAAACCAATAAGTATCATTAATAATCCAGTTAAAAAAAACAAAAATCCTTTTGAAGTTGTAGAAAAAGATAGAACTGAACCTAAATATCCAAATATAAAACCTAAAAATGTATAAGTAGTTACTCTTCCAAAATTATATAAAAGATGCATAAGTGCTTGTCTTTTTTTACTATCGTTGCTATTTATTTTTACGCTTGAGTATGCCAAAACAATTCCACCACACATTCCAATGCAGTGCCCAAAAGAGCCAATAAAAGCAATACTTATTATAGATATTATACTAATTGTTTCCATTAAGCTCCCGTGTTTTAGCAAATTAAAACTTTTATTATATATTTTTTGGCATAAAAAAAGGCTTTACAGAGGGAAAAACTGTAAAGCCATATAAAATTAAATTCATTTCAAAAAAAGTATAGGATACCAAAAAATTGTATCAATTTTGTAGGAGGATCTAATACAGATACCCTATGAGTGAAATTATAAACAAATAAATATTAAAATAAGATAAAATCTGTCCTATTTAATATTAAATTATTACTAACTTTAAAACTATATAATACAAAATTTATTTAAAAGGATAAAATTTTATGAAAATGATAATTTTTGATATGGATGGAACACTTGTAAACAGTGGTTCTTCTATTGCAAATTGTATAAACTATGTAAGAAGTCATCTAGGACTTGAACCTATGGATAAAAACTTTATTTTAGAAAATGTAAATGATATAAATATAAATAGTGCAGAATTTTTTTATAATAGCAAAACATTTACTCCAAAAGTTACAGAGCTTTTTGAAGATTTTTATAGTAAAAATTGTCTTGTAGATTTACATTTGTATGATGGAGTTAAAAAGTTACTTGATGATTTAAAAGGTGAGTTTAAATTTAGTGTTGCTACAAATGCAAACTCAGATTATGCAAGAAAAATGTTAGGTCATCTTGAAATTGATAGATACTTCAACTCAATTTTGGGATACAACGATGTATCAGCTCCTAAACCAAAGCCAGATATGATAAATAGAATTTTAGATTTAAATAGTATAAAAAAAGAGAATGCTCAACTTTTTGGAGACTCTACAAAAGATACAATAGCTGCATTTAATGCTGGAGTTGATGGTGTTTTAGTAAATTGGGGATTTTCAAATCACAATGAAGGTGCAATTTCAAATATAGATGAGTTAAGAAGAGAGATTGAAAAGAAGTTTAGATTGTGAACCAACCTCTGCCTAAATACAGAGGCTTCCTAACTAGCAACCTCTAATGAAGTTGAGCGAAAGGCTTTGTGTTTATTTAAGTCCACAAGGCTAGTTCCTAGCCCAAACGACTCTAATCCTCTTTTTAAGATAGTTTGACTAGCTT
>NZ_JBAZAH010000049.1:0-12825 GCF_041672065.1 Aliarcobacter sp.
GCATAAATATTGATATTTTTTCAACACCTTTTGATAAAAGTGCAGTTGATTTTCTTGAACAATTTAATCCAAGTGCATATAAAATCGCCTCTTTTGAAATAACTGATTATGAGCTTGTAAGATATACTGCTTCAAAAGCTAAGCCTATTATTATAAGCACAGGTATTGCAACTATTGATGAGATACAAGATGTTGTAGATATTTGTAGAAGTGTTGGAAATGACAATATTATACTACTAAAATGTACAAGCGAATATCCAGCAAAGCTAGATGAAGCAAATTTAAAAACCATTCCAAATATGAAAGATACTTTTGGTGTTGAGGTTGGATTTTCTGATCATACTATGGGGCATATTGCACCAGTAGTTGCTGTATCTTTTGGAGCAAAAGTAATAGAGAAGCACTTTATTTTGGATAAAAATATTGGTGGAGCAGATAGTGCATTTTCTTTAGATAAAAAAGAGTTTAGCGATATGATAAAAGCTGTTAGAGATAGTGAAAAGTTACTTGGAAGAGTTGATTATAGTCTAAATGAAAAAAGAGAAAAACAGCGTCGTTTTGCAAGAAGTTTGTATGTATCAAAAGATATAAAAGAGGGTGAAGTTTTTAGTGAAGATAATATAAAAAGTGTAAGACCTTTTTATGGACTTCATCCAAAATATTTAAAAGATATTTTAGGTAAAAAGGCAAAAAAAGATTATAAATTTGCAGATAGATTGGAAAATATTATAATATGAAGAACATAGTAATTGCAACTATAAAAGAGTGGAATATCAATAACTATTTTGAATTAAAAAAAGAGTTAGAAAATGAATACTCTTTTTATTTAATATCAAATAAAGATGAGTTGTCTTTAGAAAAAATTGAAAAAATTAATCCAAAATATATATTTTTCCCACATTGGTCATGGATAATTCCAGAAAATATATATAAAAATTATGATTGTATTTTATTTCATATGACTGATTTACCTTATGGAAGAGGTGGAAGCCCTTTACAAAATTTAATTATAAATAAAGTATATAATACAAAAATAAGTGCTTTAAAGGTAACAAAAGGTCTCGATGAAGGAGATATTTATTTAAAGGAGGATTTTGATATATCAAAAGGTAGTGCTAATGAAATATATAAAAATGCTTCAAAATTAATCTTTAAAAAATTAATACCAAATATCTTAAGACAAAATCCAACTCCAGTAAGCCAAGAAGGTGTTGTAGTAAATTTTAAAAGAAGAACACCTGAACAAAGTAATATAAAAATGTTAAATGATGTTTCTATAGCTAATTTATATGATTTTATTAGGATGTTAGATGCCCCTAGTTATCCTAAAGCTTATTTAGAACTTGATAATTTGAAAATGGAACTATTTGAAGTTATAATAAAAGATGGAAAACTAGAAGGAAGGTTTGAGGTATCTAAACATGAATAAAAAAATTTTAATAGTAGCTGCCCATCCAGATGATGAGGTTTTAGGATGTTTTGGAACAGTTGCAAGACTTATAAAAGAGGGATATGAAGCTTATACTTTAATTCTTGGTGAGGGAAAAACAAGTAGAGATGAAAAAAGAGTAGTTGAAAATAAAAAAGATGAAATAGAGATTTTAAATAGCGAAATAAAAAGAGCAAATGATACCATAGGAATAAAAAAAACCTTTATTTATAATTTTGCTGATAATAGATTTGATAGTGTTGATTTACTTGATATTGTAAAAGTAATTTCAAAAGTAAAAGAAGAGATAAAACCAGATGTTATTTTTACTCATTATGAAAAAGATTTAAATATAGATCATCAAATTACATACAAAGCTGTTATAATTGCAACAAGACCTATCCAAAATGAGTGTGTAAAAGAAATTTATAGCTTTGAAGTTTTATCATCAACAGAATGGAACTATCCATTAACATTCTCTCCAGATACATTTTTTGATATAGAGGATACCTTGGATTTGAAAATTAGTGCTATGAAAGAGTATAAATCAGAACTTTGTACTTATCCACATCCAAGAAGCATTGAAGGAATAGAGCTAAATGCAAAATATCAAGGTATGAGAGTTGGCAAAAAATATGTTGAAGCTTTTAAAAGTGTAAGAGTAATAAGATGAAAGAAATAAAATTAATAAATTTTATAGATTTAATATATGATGAAAAAAAGATGGTTTTAGAATGGAGAAATAATCAAAATATAAAAAAATGGATGTACACTCAAGATGATATAAATTTAGAGAGCCATTTAAATTTTATAGATAGTTTAAAGAATAGTAAAGATAAATTATATTTTTTGGTAAAAAAAGAAGATGAAAATATCGGAGTAGTATACTTCACAAATTTAACTAAAAAAGAAGTATATTTTGGTCTTTATGCAAATCCTACAATAAAAACATTAGGAGTTGGTAGAATTTTAGAAGAAATATCAATTGATTTTGTTTTTAATAGTTTAAATGCAAGGAAATTAAAATTAGAAGTTTTTGAAGATAATATACAAGTTATAAATTTGCATAGAAAATATAATTTTAAAAAAAGTGGAGAAAAGTTTGTGGATAATAAAAAAGTAATTTGTATGGAGTTGAATTATGAAAATTTGCACGGTTATAGTAACTTATAATAGATACGAACTTTTAAAAGAGTGTTTAGACTCTTTATTAAACCAAACATATAAAACAGATATTTTAGTTGTAAATAATGCTTCAACTGATGGAACAGATATTAAAATAAAAGAAGACGGATATTTAGAAAATAAAAATCTTATTTATAAAAAATTGGATAAAAATATTGGAGGTGCTGGTGGATTTCATTTTGGTGTAAGGTATGCATTAGATAATAATTATGATTATGTATGGCTTATGGACGATGATGCAGAACCCGAATTAAATACCTTAAATGGTTTAGTAAAAAATATTGATGATAATAAATATAGTGCTTATGCTCCAAAACTATTAATTGGAACAAAAGAAAATAGTGTTCTTTCTTTAAGTGGATATGGTCATAGAGCAATGTTTGATTACTATAATTGTGTACCATCTTTTCAAAAACCATTAACAAAAGATTTTTATGAAAATGAATTCGTACAAATTGATTTAGCTTCATTTGTGGGAATTTTAATTCCTATTTCATCAGTAAAAAAGATAGGGTTACCAGAAGAGAGATTTTTTATACATCATGATGATGTTGAGTATAGTTTAAGATTGTCAAGTATTGGAAAAATCCTTATGGTAAATAGTGTAAATATATATCATAAAGAAAAAAGGCAAGATGAAAAGATACAAAGACAATTTTTATGGTTTAAAAAAAATCGTATAAGATTTGATAAACTTTGGTTAAAATACTTTGGGCTTAGAAACTCTATATTTTTAGCTTTAAAATATGGAAAAGGTTATAAACGATATTTCTTGATTGCTAAACTATATTTGGAATTGATAAAAGATATAATCTTGTATGATGATAAAAAATACACACGATTAGTATTTGCAACTGGTTCCGTTTTTGATGGTTTAAGAGGAGTTTTTGACAATGATAAACCAACTAAAATTTTAAAAGGTAAGAAATGATAGATTACATAATAGTAGGTGCAGGACTTGCAGGAGTTGTAATAGCAGAAAGAATTGCAACTCAATTAAATAAAAAAGTATTAATAATAGAAAAACGAAATCATATAGGTGGAAACTGCCATGATTTCAAAGATGAAAACAATATCTTAATTCATAAATATGGTCCACATCTATTTCACACAAATAATAAAAAGGTAGTTGATTATTTATCAAAATTTACTTCTTGGGATATTTATAATCATGAAGTTCTAGGATATATTGATGGTAAAAAAGTTCCAATACCTTTTAACTTTAATACCTTATATGAACTTTTCCCAAATTTAAAAGCAAAAGAGCTAGAAGAGCTATTGCTTAAAACTTATGAATACAATTCAAAAATTCCAATATTAGAGCTTAAAAAATCTACAAACAAAGACTTATCCTTTTTAGCAGATTTTATCTATGATAAAATTTTTGTAAACTATACAGCTAAACAGTGGGGTATGAAACCAGAAGATATGGATGGAGCTGTAACTGCAAGAGTTCCTATATTTATAGGAAAAGATAACAGATATTTTAATGACAGTTATCAGAGCTTGCCTAAATTTGGATATACAAAAATGATAGAAAATATGTTAAATCATAAAAATATAAAACTAATGCTAAATACAGATTTTAAAGAAATTTGTACTTTAAAAGATAAAGATTTTTACTTATTTGATAAAAAATTTGATGGGAATGTTATATACACAGGACAAATTGATGAACTATTTGATTATAAATTTGAAGAACTACCTTATAGAAGTGTAGATATGAGATTTGAAACTATTGAAAAAGAGTTTTATCAAGAAAAAGCAACTATAAATTATCCAAATGATTATGATTTTACAAGAATAACTGAATTTAAACATATTCATCCAATAAATTCATCTAAAACAACTATTTTAAAAGAGTATCCACAAGAGTATATAAAAAATGTCAATACTCCATATTATCCAATTTTTACAACTGAAAACCAAGAGAGATATAATCAATATTTAGAGTATTCAAAAGAGTTTAAAAATCTTATACTAGTAGGAAGACTTGCTGAATATAAATATTATGATATGGATGATATTGTAATAAGAGCATTGGAAGTTTTTAAGGAAAATTTAAAATGAAAATTTTAATAACAGGTGGTGCTGGATATATAGGAAGTCATACTGCTAAACAACTACTTGAAACGACAAAACATAGAGTAACTATTTTAGATAATCTATCAACTGGGAATATTGAAGCTATAAATACTTTGAAAAGCATAAGAGAGTTTAATTTTATAAATCTTGATTTAAAAGAGTTTGATAGGGTAAAAGAAGTTTTAGAAAAAAATAGATTTGATGTAATTATTCATTTTGCAGCATATAGTATAGTTTCTGAGTCTATGCAAGATCCTTTTAAATACTATTTTAATAATACAATAAATACAACAAATTTAATAAAATGTGCAGTTGAAACTGATGTTAAGAAATTTATTTTTTCAAGTACAGCTGCAGTTTATGGAGATGTTCAACAAAATAGTAAAATAAAAGAGGATTTTCCTACAAATCCTATAAATCCTTATGGTATGAGTAAACTAATGAGTGAAAAAATACTTCAAGACTCAAATAAAGTTTCAACAGATTTTAGATATGTAATCTTTAGATATTTTAATGTAGCAGGTGCAGATATATTTTATAAAGATAATACTTTAACTCCAAGAATAGGTGAGAAACATGAACCAGAAACTCATCTTATACCTCTAGTTGTAAAAACAGCTTTAGGTAAAAGAGAAATTTTAAATATATATGGAGATGATTTTGATACATATGATGGGACTTGTATAAGAGATTATATTCATGTTGAAGATTTAGCAAATGCACATATAGAAGCTATTGCTTATCTTGAAGAAAATGATAGTGATATATTTAATCTAGGTTACGCAAAAGGTTATAGTGTAAAAGAGATTGCAAATAGTATTAAAAATGTAACAAATTGTGAGTTTAAGATCCAAATTGTAGAAAGAAGAGATGGTGATCCAGCTTTTTTAGTTGCAGATAATAGTAAAATTTTAGATAAAATGAAATGGAAACCAAAATTTGATAATTTGGAATTAATTTGTAAAAGTGTATATGAATGGGAGAAATGTATATGAAAGATTTAGGAATAGTAATTTGCAATTTTAACAAAGTTGATTATCTAAAAGTTTGTTTAGAATCTCTGTATAAATCAAACTTTGAAAACCTAACTTATGATGTGATAGTTGTAGATAATGCCTCAACAGATGGAAGCCCAGATTTTATAAAAGAGAACTACCCACAAATTATACTTTTAGAAAATGAAACAAATACAGGTGGTTCAGGCGGTTTTGATAGAGGTATAAGATTTACTATCAAAGAAGAGTATGAATATGTTGTATTACTTGATAATGATACTTTATTGGAAGTTAATACTATTATAAACCTTTATACGTATATTAAAAATAATTCAATTGTAGGTGCAGTAGGATCTAAAATATGTACTATGGATAATCCTGATATAGTTCAAGAGATGGGATCATTTATAGATTTTGATGATAAATTCAATATGAGATTGGCTTTTCAAGCATATAAAGATGATAATTCTTTACCTGAAATGGTTTCCTGCGATTATGTACCTGCTTGTTGTATGATTACAACAAATGAAGTTCTTAAAAAGGTCGGAAGTTTTAATACACATCATTTTATATATTGGGATGATATGGATTGGTGTACTAGAGTTAAGAAAGCTGGATATGAGATACATGCCATAAGTAACTCAAGAGTATTTCATAAATTAGGTGCATCAAATCATACCAATACTTTTGGGCTTTACTACTTTGAGAGAAATAGGATAATGTTTTTTTTGAAATACTTAGAAGCTGATAAGTTTGATAAATTTGTAAATGTTATTTGTAATTGGTTTATAACTTTATCATTTTTTTCAAACTTAAAAGGAAACTATGCAAAACCTAAATCTTTTCTATGTGCTATAGATGATCTTTTAATTGGAAATCTAGGAAAGCAAGATGATAGTATTTTTATAAAAGAACCAGAAATAAATATTTTCGATAAATATAATTTAAGAAATACGGATAATATTGCAATTTATATGCAAAAAGATATGATTTCAAATAGAAGAGTTTACCTATACTTAAAAGATTTTTATAAAAATATAACTCTTTATTGTGATAAAAAAAATTATGATTTAATCAAATCAAACTTTGATGAAGAAATAGTTTTACAAAAAGAGTTTTTGCAAAACAAATTTAAAACAATATTTTATGTACAAGAGCATATTTTAGATTTTAAAGAAGATAAATTATTTGATGATAAGTACATTTTTATAGACCAATTTATAAATGTAGCAAATTTAAACGAGATAAAAAACTTAAATAGTCAATATAGGATGTATGAAGATATATTTAAAAATATATATCAACCAGTTTTATATAAAAAATTTAAGACTATTAGAGATATGTTCAAAAATGAAAACTAGAGTTTATCTTGCTCCATATAATGATATATCTCTAGAATTGTCTAGCGATATATCTTTTAAAGAAAGGTATGATTTATTAGGTTTTATTGATAAAAATAAAAGGGGCACGGCCATAGTAAATAGAGCAGCTTCAGATTTTGATTTTATATTTATTTGTTCTCCAAACTATTTTGAGGAGATATATGGTGAATTTTTATGCCAAGGTGTAGAAAAAAGAAAAATATTATTTCATATAAAGAAGACAATGCAGATTATAGATAGTTTAGAAATGGTAAATTTTTATAATCATAATATTTTAGATAGTTATAAAAAAATTAAAGATTTAAAAGATAAACATAAAAATAAAAGGGCATTTTTGATTGGAAATGGACCTAGCCTTCAAATAAATGATCTTAGCTCACTAAAAGATGAAGTAACTTTTGCCGCTAATAAAATATACCTAGCGTATGAAAAAACGGATTGGAGGCCAACTTATTATTTAGTTGAAGATGATTTAGTTTATAAGCAAAACTACAAAAAAATTGTACAAATAGAAGACTCTATAAAACTCTTTCCACAATATGCTTTAGATTGGGATAAAAAAATAGAAAAAGCGATATATTTTAGTATGAAATACAAACCAAATGATATTGATTTTCCTCAGTTTAATCCAGATCCATTATTAGGTATATATTGGGGTTCAACTGTAATTTTTTCTATGATACAGTGGGCTATATATATTGGAATAAAAGAGATATATCTAATTGGTGTAGACTTTAACTTCACAGAGTCCGAAGGATATGTTATAAATGAGCATGGCAGAAAAGATTTAATTTGTGATGGAGAGATTAACCATTTTCATAAAGACTATAGAAAAATTGGGGAAAAATGGAATTTACCAAATCTTGAAATACAAATTAAATCTTTTACAAAAGCAAAAGAATATGCACAAGAACATGGTATTAAAATATATAATGCATCAAGAGAAACAAAATTAAATATTTTTGAGAAAATGCCTTTTGATGATGTTTTTAAGGAAAATGATGAATAGTAAAATAATAAAATTAGATTTTGAAAGTAGATGGAAGATTTTAACTATTAAAGGATTTTGTGATATTGATCATTCTTTAATAAAAAGTATTGAAGTTTACTATAATCAAAAATTTATTGATACTTTAAGTTTTGGAATTAGATTTCAAAATAAATTAATTGGGTATAAGGGAGATTTATTATTAGAAGATATTGTTGGAGAATTTGATCCTTATTTAGTAGAGGTAAAATATATTTTTCTTCAAAATAATTCAATTATAACTGATAAGTTTGTAGAAAATAAAACACAAAAGACTAAAATAGGTTTTTATGATAAATTATTTCGATTATACAAAGTAGTTAAGTATAGATATATAATAAATAAAATTTTTCCTAAAAGAGCAGGAGTAGAGAATAGTATTATGCTTTTTATTCATAATTTAGAATATAAAGAGAGAATTCAAAAATTAAGATGTTTTGAATTGTTGGATAAAGCGTTAAAAGAATATGGATGGAAATTGATTATAGTACACCATTCAAGTAATATTCTAGATACAGATATTGAAACAATTGAATTTAATAATTTTTCATTAAATATCTTTTATAAAATTAGAAATATTAAGATAATAAATAAATTTTCAAAAGAATTAAACTTAAGTGTTGATTTTTTAGATTCACTAAATAAATCTTTTGATAAAAATTATTTATATTCAATGTCTTTTGATAGAGTATATGAAGAATTTTTTAAAACAAAATTTTTAATTGATAGGTATGCACCTAAGATTGTACTAAATTGGCATGAATGGAGTAGTTTACAATATATGTCAAAGATCTACTGTGAATCTTTAAATATAGAAAACTTTAATGTACACGAAGGTGCTATATATGATACTTTAGAAGTAGATAAAGTTGGAGAATTAGCAGAAAGTTGGATTTTTGAGGATATCAAAGAATTTAATAAAAGGCCTCTAGAACTTAAAGATATAGAAATCTCAAAAAAATTAATAAAAAAGATTAAGAATAATAATTTTAATAGAAAAGGACAGCAAAAAAAAGGATTAATTAAAAAACTTTTAAGTCCATATAAGAATAAAAAAATAATCTTTTTTGCAGGAGTAAATGATTCTCAAACAGGAATGCTTCCTACTTCATATGGCAAATCTCACGTACATTCTCCTGTATTTATCGATACTTATGATGCATTAAAGTATTTAAGTAAATTGGCACATAAAAATGACTGGTATATATTATTTAAGCCTCATCCTAATGTACCTGTTAGGAATTCTAAAGTTGTAAATGATAGAGTTATTTTAGTAAATAATGCTAATGTAATTGAGTGCATAGAGGAAACAGATATTAGTGTTACTCTTTTATCTACTTTATCATATGATATGATGATTTATGATAAACCTACTGTTTTGCTGGGAAGAAACTTAATGAGTAGTTCTGGAAGTGCATATGAAGTTGAGAATTTATATAATGTAGAAACTACGATATTGTCTGCTTTTAATAAAGAAGGTTTTGATATTAAACAGAAAAAATATTTAGAACATTTCGCTAGACTTCTAAAATACTACTATTTCCCATATAGTGAAGAAGCAGTTGAATACTGTTATAGGGATTTTTCCGATCTAGCAAGATATTTAATTAAAAATGTATATAAAGGATAATAATAGATGAAGTGTATAATTATAAAAAATGATGGGTTAGGAGATTTAATTCTTTCTTCTGGGATTATAAATTCTTTAAAGAATATTTTTCAGACAATAGATTTAGTAACATGTATTGACAATAAGGAAATTACTAAAAAACTTGATGGAATAAATAAAGTATTCTATGTTTCAAGAGATGGAATGAATATTGATAATAAAGAGTTTTGTATTCCTAAATATGATGAGACTACTTTAAAAAATATATCAGAAAATGAATATGATGTAGCAATTGTACTTAGACGGTTTATTAGATCAAGTACATTTATTATTATGAATCATATAAAAGCAAAAAGAAAAATTAGTTGTTGGCAGTATTCAACAAATATTTTAAAAAATGATGCGGAAAAATTTTCTCAAGAATGGGAAAATTATATTTTTGATGAGGAAGTTATGCATGAAACTGTCTATTATCAAAACTTTTTAAAAAAAGCTTTAAATTTAAAGGTAGATATTAAACCAATTCTAAAAGAAGATAATGTTCCTTCTCTGAAACTTAAGAATAGTATTGCAATATGTTTAGATGGTAGAGGTTGGGAAATTGATATTTACAATATAAATAATGATAAATTCAATTGGGTAAATTTAATTGATAAATTAAACTGTGATGGCTATTCTATATATCTTTTTGGAAAATCAACACATGCCCAAGGTTTAGCAAAAGTTATTGAACAAAGGCAACCAAATATTTATAACTATGTTGATAGAGTTTCTTTAGATGAAACTATTAACATGTTTAAAGGTATGGATTTTTATATTGGTAATGATACAGGTATAACGCATCTAGCAAGTTTATATATTTCAAAAGTATTTATAATTCATGGTGGAGGAGGTTTATCTCGATTTTTCCCTTGGCCAAAAACAAATAGCCAAAAAATTATTGTGAATGAGTTATCATGTTTTGATTGTTGCTGGAATTGTATTTATGATAAACCAATTTGTTTACATAATATTAATTATACCAGTGTATATAATTTTTTTATTGAGAATATGAATAGTTCAAAATTCATATATAAAAATATAGCAGAGAATAATGCTACATTTAAAATTAATCACTGGAATCCTGATTTTAATGAAAAAAATAGAGATTTTTTAATTTCAGAAGCAGTTTACAATACTTTAGAAAATAAAAAAGCTAAACAAGCAGAAATTCTAGATAATAAGATGGAAACTGAAGTAAAAATAGAAGCTTTTAATTCATATTTAAAATTAACAGAAGATAAAGAAACATTTTTAAACCGTATTAATAAATTAAAAGAAGTAACACCTTTTTTAAGTAGATATGAGTTCATTGAAGATAAACCTGATAGAAATTTAAATAATCTTATTAAAAGTTTTGAAAAGCTATCAAAAGAAAACAGTTTTATTTTTAAATCTTTAAATGTTGATATAGAGCAATTCCTTGATTATATAGAGAAAATTAATTATAAGGTAAAATTTCCTAACTATTCAACTCAATATCAAAGGTCTTTATCTAGAAAGATGATGGAACATTTTATTTCTTTTAAACTATTGGGTATAGACAAAGTTAAAAATAAAGATAATTATAGATTTATAGATGTTGCATGTTCTACATCGCCAGTACAAATTATATTAAAAGAAGATTTTGGATTAAAAGAAATCTACAAGCAAGATTTAAATAGTGTATTTAATATAAATGATAAATATAGAATTGTTTCAAATGCCGTGGATATACCTGTTAAAAGAGATTTTTTTGATGGTATAACATTGCATAATTCATGGGAGCATTTTGAAGGTAGTGATGATATTAACTTTATTAAAGAGGCAGGACGAATTTTAAAGAAGGGTGGAAAGTTTATAATACTTCCTCTTGATTTAGCTGACAGTACTTATATATTAACATCTCCTTCTGTATGGTTTAATAAGTATAGAAATTTAAAAGATATTCCTGAATTTGATACAAATGCAAAGATCTATATTGAAGAAAACAAAAGGCAAAGACAAGAGAAATCATATTCAGTTGAGTATATAGTTGAGATTATGAATAACAATAGTGATATATTTAATTTTGAAATAATACATTATAAGAATCTTATTTCAACTAATAATATTTTATTTTCTGAAGAGTATAAAGATTATGCAATAGGAGCTTGTGATCATTTCTGTGAATTTGTATTGGTTGGAACAAAAAAGTAAAATAGATTAATTATAATAGACTACATACAGCTTTAAATTAAATATTTAGTACAGTACAATTTGAGAGCTAATTATTCTGATTTAAGCTGTCCTAATTAAAGGGAGGCTTGACACAGAATAATTTACACTCCCATCTGAAATCCAAAAACAAATCTTAGATGCTATAAAAAACTAGAAAAATGATTTGTGTGCCTTATCGCACAAAACAGGAATATTTCTTTTTGTAGTTTTTTTCATTAGACTTTTTGACTCTTCCTTTTAATTTTATTGCTATTAATTTGGTTAGATAGTACTTTTAAAACTGCCCATACTCTTTTGTAAGTTGATTTACTTCTACCCCGTTAGCAAAAATTGGGTGTAAAATATGCAGAGATTTATTTTCCTAATAGTAAGAATAAACATTATTTTTGCTATCCTGCTATTAATCAATTAATTGCAGATAATTATAAAAATAAGCTTATAAAACAAAATAATATAATTGTGTTTGCTCGTTTTATGGATATGCATAAAGGTAGTTATGAATTAATAGATATCTTATGCGAAAATATTCGTGGATATACATTGCTCCAGCCGATTTATTCGGACAGTCTGCCGGAGTGATTCGGACAGTTTTAAAGTAGAAATTTTCTAAGTGTAAAATTATAACATAAGTGTCCGAATGTTTTTAAATTTTGTTGATTTTTGATCTTAATTTTCGCATAGATTCTCCTTCTAATTCAATTCTATGAGATGAGTGAATTATCCTATCTAAAATAGCATCAGCAACTGTGTGTTGAGACGCATGCACTTGGCCACACAAATGCATAAACATTTGGCCAGTTGAATAGTTAAAAAGTATTCTTGGTGTATTGTAACATAAGTGGCCAAATGTTTTTATTTTTTTGCTAAATATTCTC
>NZ_JBAZAH010000050.1:0-12149 GCF_041672065.1 Aliarcobacter sp.
TAATTTATTGTTGCTTTTACATTTTTCATAGTTGAAGCTCCTAATGCTTTTTGATTATATTTAAAAGACCAAACTTTTTTTACTTCTAAGTCATCATTAACAGTTAGTTGTAATAGATTTAACAATAGCACCATTTAGAATAGATGAATTATTTGTTAAATTCATAGTAATAATTTAAGAATCAACACCGTTTGGGTTTGTTTACAGTTGTTTTAATAGCTGTTTTTGGGCTTCCATTACTATTTAAAATTTGAAGATTTAATCCATTATTTAAATATTCTTGACCAAAACTAATTTTTAACATAATATTATGTTCTCCTTGTATATAAGATATTTGATTTATGATTGTTAAAGTTAAATAAAGATTAGTTCACTATAATTAAACTAATTTTAAGAAAAGTAATAATAAAAGTGAGGAAATTGTTATGAAGATAAACACTAATATTCAACAGTTTAGTTCGC
This sequence comes from Aliarcobacter sp., assembly GCF_041672065.1. Classification (NCBI taxonomy): domain Bacteria; kingdom Pseudomonadati; phylum Campylobacterota; class Epsilonproteobacteria; order Campylobacterales; family Arcobacteraceae; genus Aliarcobacter; species Aliarcobacter sp. Next base: position 463 of record NZ_JBAZAH010000050.1, read on the forward strand.
TAAGTGGAATAAAGGTAACACAAAATTCAAATACAAGCCAAAACAAAAATAGTGAAGCAGTAAATATAAATATTGACTTAAAAACACTAAATAGCTTAAATCTACTTTCATCTTCAGATGAAGAGACTTTTATTACTACTTGGGATAATAGTTATATTAATCCCGATATGGAAGCTTTAGTAAAAAAGCTAGAAGAGCATTATAAAAAAACAAATGAAGAAAATAAAAAATTTCCAGACCCATCAAATCATATTTGGAATAAATATAATAACCCAAAATATGAATATTATGCAAAAGAGATGAATGATACTGAAAGAAAAATTTCTTTTGAGCAAGAAAAAAGTCAATTAAATGGGAAATATCACTCATTTCAAACTGCTGACTATCATGTAAAAGATATGAAAGCTATCTATGATGATGTTGATGTTGCAAGACAAAAAGCATACTATAGAGATAAAGTAAATGAGCAGTTTTCACAACTTTTAGATAGATATGGCATAGAGATACCAAAAGATACAAATATTAGTTTTACTATTGATCCATATGATTATAAAGTAAGTGTTAGTGGAATTGAAGATAAAAGTTTAGCAAGTTTACTAGAAGATGTACTAAATACAGCAGATAATTCAAAAGAGTTATTTACACACATCTATAAAAGTTCTACGGATAATAATTCACAAATAACTTTAGAAAGCAATGAAAAAAGCCGTATTTTTCACGAAATAAAAGATAAAACTGGCTATGATCTAAGAGATTTAGAAAATATAGATGATAAATTCCTTACACAATATGGAACAGATATTTTAGAAATATACAAAGAAGCTATGATGAAAAGCGATAAAGTTTCAGAGCAAAATAAAGGTTTGCTATATGAATTTAATGCAAAAAAACTACAAGATGTAGCCAAAAAAGGTTTTGAAAATGTACCTGATATGGTTTTATCAATAGATTATAAAAATGGAAGTTTTTATGATGTAGGACAAAGTGAAAATTTTGGAACGGGAAAAACAAAATGGATAGATGAGTTAAAAGCTTCAAAATCTCAAACTTTAGGAGAAGCTTTCAAAAATTATAGACAAGATAGTGTAAATCTTGAAGATAAACAAGGTATTATAAAAGAAGCATTAAATTTAAATACTCTAACTTTGGATAGTTTAAAATCTGAAGCAAAAGGCTTATTTGAAGAGTATGGAACAAGTGATATGGAATTAATCAAACTAATACTTATGCAAAAATATCTTATGGGAAAAGAGGATAGCCAAGATGGTAAAGAATTTTATAAACTCTTAAAAGAGTGGGAAAATGAGATTAAAATCTCAATTGATAGGTAATATCTCCAGCTCCAACACCTAAAAATATACCTTCATCATAAGTTTTTATGATTTTATCATCTTTTATAAGCTCTATTTTGCCTTTGTAAGATACTACTCTATCTGCAAAAATTGGATTATAAGAGGCAAACTCTTTTTCTAAATTTAAATCAAGTTTTTTCTCACCAGCAACTTTCCAAATAGGTAAAATTATCAACTCATCACATCTTCTAAAGCACTTTTTAAAACCTTCTAGATTATCAGCAGTTCTACTATATTTATGTGGTTGCCAAAGAACTATTCTATTGTTAAAATTTGTTAAGTTGTCATATAACTCAACTGATTTCATAGTTGCTTCAATCTCTGTTGGATGATGAGCATAATCATCAATAACTACAAATTTATCATTTGATTGAACAATATCAAATCTCTTTTTAATACCTTTATAGTTTAAAAGATTTTTTCTAATTGTCTCAATATCAAGCTCATTTAAAGCAGCCAAAATTGCCAAAGAGGCATTTGAAGCTATATGAAATCCAAATCCCCAAACCTCAAATTCTCCATAATCTTTTAGAGTAAATTTTGTACAAGGTTCTCCATTTTTAATTGTATAACATAGATTTTTTATATCTTTTGATGGATAAAGATATGTTGCATCCTCAATTTTTAATTTTTGAATATCTTTATCTTCACCATTTACAACTCTTTTTTTTGCTAAACTCAAAAAAGTTTCATAAGATTCATAAAATTTATCATAATCATAGTGATAATACTCCATATGCTCAGGCTCAGCATTTGTAACAATTGCACAATATGGATTTGAAAGTAAAAAAGATGCATCACTCTCATCTGCTTCAAATACAACAGTTTTATCTACATATCTAAAATTACTTCCAAACTCTTTTGAAATTGCTCCAATTAAAGTGCTACTTTGAAGTATTGTTGCTAAAATTGCAGTTGTAGTTGATTTTCCATGAGCTCCTGCAACACAATAGTTTTTCTTATCCCCTAAAATAATTGGTAGTGCCTCTTTTCTACTTAAAGTTCTTATTTGCTTAAGTCTTGCCTCTATAAGCTCTGGATTTTCATCTGTTACTGCTGCTGAATAAATTACTAAATCCAAATCTTTTGTTATATTTTTAGCATCTTGCGGACAAGATATTTTAATACCCTCATTTATTAGCTCTTTTATAATTGGTGAACTTTTAACATCACTTCCACTAACCCTATGCCCATCAAAATTTAAAAATCTAGCTAAGGCAGAAAGACCAATTCCCCCAATTCCAATAAAATGAACTCTCATATTTTCCCCTCTTAATCTTCTGAAATAGGTATTAAAATTTGATTAAATTTATACATATCAAATGCTACTAAATCACTATTTGTATAGATAATTTTAAAGAAAGTTCTCTTTTTAAACATAATATCTTTTAAAGGAAGAACCTGTAAAATATTTTTCTGTTTTCTTAACTCTCTAATTGGATTCTTATCTCCACTTTCTATTTCAACTTTTTCATTAAATACTTTTGCAATATTCTCAAAATGGTTTAATAAATTCTCTTGATTATCTTTTTGTCCAATTGGATCGTGATTAAATACTTTTGCTTTTAATTTTAATTGACTAGCTAAATCAAAAACAATTGGAGCAATCTGTTCATAAGATAGATAATCATTTAAAACAACTCCAATATTTTTTGATGATCTTAAATTCTCTTCACCTTTTTTATACATTGGAAGTTTTATACAATCTAATTTTTTAAGCATCTTTTTGTCTTTAAACATAGAAGGGCTTGGTGCAATAAGTCCAATATTATACTTTCTACTATCCTCTTTAAACAGATCTTCAAAACCTTTATTTGCATAATCTATATGCAAAACTATTGTAGGAAAATTTCTTAATTCATTTTTTACAAGAGTCATTATTTTTGGTGTAGTTGGTCTTGTAACTCTTACAATTAATAAAGAGTTTTTTAATTTTTCATTTAAAAATTTAGTATCTCTTAAAATATGTTTTACACTAAGTTCATCTTCTAAATATAGATCAAGATACAGATATATATTATTTCCAAAAGGCATTGGAAATTGACCTTGAGTTTTTCCAATTACATTGTAAATATTCATCAATACAGATGGTTTTCCAATTACAAGGATTATATCGTTTGGTTTTAAAACTAAACTTCTTTTTAATTCTACTAATTTTTGATTTCTATAAAGACCAAAAATTCTCCAATCTTTTTGCTCTAAAGTAGCAATTGATTTATAAGCATACGAGCTTCCAAATGGAATTTTAATCTCCATAATTTCACCCTGCTTTAGTCCAATATTTTGAGCAAGAACAGGAATATTTGGTAATCTTTCAACCATTCCATTAGCAAGTACATCTATACCTTTATAGATGTGAACCATTGGATCTTTTAAGCTAATTCCCCAATAATCCAATATTGTGATTTGAAGATTCTTTTTATACTCTCTAATTATTTTTATAGTACTTAGCATCTCATCTTTTGAGTTTAATGCCATCAAAACTTCACTATGAATATCTTTATCTAAAACCATTGATAATTTAGAGCTAGAAGTTGGGTCAAACTTATAAAATGTAAAATTTGTAGGCTTATGAATTGGTAAAATTACATCATTCATATATACGACATCATAGCTATTATCGCCTGTATTTGACTCTACAATTCTTTGTAAAAGCTTCTTCGCAACAATACCATCAAGTATAATTAATATTTTTTTCATGGGCAAAATTATATCTTAAAAAGTTTAATAGTAGATTTTGGATAGAATCTATTTTTTATTAATTTAAAACAAAATCCTAATTTACAAAAAGGTTTATAATATTTATGGAATTTAAAATCGATGCAACTTCACAAGGCGCAAGAGCCTGTACAATCAAAACAGCCAACAGCACTATCTTAACTCCTGTTTTTATGCCAGTTGGTACTCAAGGAACTGTAAAAGCTCTTGATGCAAACGATATGCTAGAACTTGGAGCAAAAATAATCTTAGGAAATACTTATCACTTATACTTAAGACCTGGAAGCAAACTAATAAAAAAATTTGGTGGACTTCATGGTTTTTCAAAATTTCCAAACTCATTTTTAACAGATAGTGGAGGATTTCAAGCTTTTTCACTAAGCGATAATAGTAAACCTGATGAAAATGGAATTATGTTTAAATCTCATATTGATGGAAGCCGTCACTACTTTACGCCAAAAAGTGTACTTGATACACAATATGATTTAAACTCTGATATTATGATGATTTTAGATGATTTAGTAGCACTTCCAAATACAAAAGAGAGAATTGCTAAATCAATTGAAAGAACTACAAAATGGGCAAAAGAAGCTATTACTTATCACATGGAGCAAAAATCTCGTGGTATTGGAACACATCAGAATATTTTTGCAATTATTCAAGGTGGAACAGATAAAGAGTTTAGAAAACAAAGTGCCCAACAACTTTGTGCAATGAGTGATTATGATGGTTTTGCAATTGGTGGATTAAGTGTTGGTGAACCAAATGCTCTTATGTATGAAACTGTTGAGTGGACAACACAATTTATGCCAAAAGAAAAACCAAGATACTTAATGGGAGTTGGAACACCTGAGGATTTGATAGAAAATATAGAGCGTGGTGTTGATATGTTTGATTGTGTAATGCCTACAAGAAATGCAAGAAATGGAACACTATTTACAAGTTTTGGAAGATTAAATATTAAAAAAGCAGAGTTTAAAGAAGATATTAAACCAATAGATGAGAGTTGTTCTTGTTATACTTGTAAAAATTTTACAAGAGCTTATTTAAATCATCTTTTAAGAGCTGGTGAAATAACATATTTTAGACTTGCTTCAATTCATAATATTTTCTACTACTTGGATTTAATGAAACAAGCAAGAGAGGCTATTTTAAAAGATAATTGGGTGGAATTTAAAAAAGATTTTTATGCTAAAAGAGGCTAATAAACTTTTTTTTGATAGAATACTTACTTTAAGATAAAGGAAAAATATGTCAAATATTATTGTAGATGATAATTTAATAACAAGATTAGAAAAACTCTCTAGTGTGAAAATAGAAGATGATAAAAAAGAGCAGTTAAAAAGTGATATATCTCAAATGCTTGAATTTGTAAACAACTTAAATGAAGTTGATGTTTCAAATGTAGAGGCAATTGCAAGTGTAATTGAGGGTGGAACACCTTTTAGAGAAGATGTTGCAGTTTCAAGTAAAGAGATATCTGATGCAATTTTAAAAAATGCACCAAAAAGTGAAGATAACTACTTTGTAGTTCCAAAAATTATAGAGTAAAATATGATAAAAGTTTATGGTATAAAAACTTGTGGAAGCGTGCGAAATGCTTTGAAGTTTTTCAAAGACCACAACATAGAGATTGATTTTGTAGATTTAAAAACTACAAAAATAGATTTAGAAACTGTTAAAAAATGGTCACAAAAAGTTGATATAGATATACTTTTTAACTCAAAAGGTACTAAATACAAAACTATGAATTTAAAAGAGTTAAATCTTAATGAGCAAGGTAAAAAAGAGTATCTTGCAAATGAACCTATGCTTTTTAAAAGACCTGTTATAGAGTATGGTGATAAACTTGTAGTTGCTTGGAATGAAGAGGAGTATAAGAAGATTTTTTTATAAATCTTCTTACTTTATTTTCTAGCCTCTTTTAATGTTTCAGCAATCATAAATGATAGTTCTAAAGCTTGATCAGCATTTAATCTTGGATCACATTGCGTATGATATCTACTAGCTAAATCACTTTGTTTAATTGCAGATGATCTACTTCCAGTACACTCTGTTACATTTTGCCCAGTCATCTCAAGATGAATTCCGCCAGCGTATGATCCTTGAGCTTTATGAATTTGGAAGAACTGTTTTACTTCACCTAAAATTGCTTCAAAATCTCTTGTTTTATATCCATTTTCAGCTTTTATAGTATTTCCATGCATTGGATCGCTTGACCATAAAACTTTTTTACCCTCTTTTTCAACTCTTGCTAAAAGTTTTGGGAAGTGTTCATAAATTTTTTCATTACCCATTCTAACAATTAAATTTAATCTTCCAGCTTCATTGTCTGGATTTAAAGCATCAATTAATTTAATTAGCTCATCCTCTTTCATTGATGGACCAACTTTACAACCAATTGGATTTTTAATTCCTCTAAAATACTCAATATGAGCACCATCAAGCTCTCTTGTTCTATCTCCAATCCAAAGCATATGAGCAGAGCAGTTAAACCAATCACCTGTGATTGAATCTCTTCTTGTAAGTGCCTCTTCATAGTTCAGTAATAGTGCTTCATGAGATGTAAATAGTGTTGTTTGATTTAGTTGTGGAGTATTTTCACTTGTTATTCCACAAGCTTTCATAAATGCCAAACTCTCACTAATTTTATTTGCTATCTCTTCATATTTTGCACCTAAAGTATTGTCTTTAACAAAATCCAAATTCCATAAGTGCACTTGATTTAAATCAGCCATTCCACCTCTTGAGAATGCTCTTAAAAGGTTCATTGTAGCAGCACTTTGATTATATGCTTTTAAAAGTTTTTTTGCTTTTGGTTCTCTTGCATCAAGAGTAAAATCCATATCATTTATGATATCTCCTCTATATGATGGAAGACTAAGACCATTTATCTCTTCAAAATCTGCACTTCTTGGCTTTGCAAATTGTCCAGCAACCCTTCCAACTTTTACAACAGGGCAACCACCTGAAAATGTTAATACAACTGCCATTTGCATCATTACTTTAAACAAATCTTTGATATTTTGTGCATTAAAAGAGCTAAAACTCTCAGCACAATCTCCACCTTGAAGTAAAAATGCCTCACCATTTACAACTTTTGCAAGCTGTTTTTTCAAACTTAATGCTTCACCAGCAAAAATTAAAGGAGGATAGCTAGCTAACTCTTGTTCAACCTCTTTTAAAGTTTTTATATCATTATATGTTGGTTGTTGTTTTATAGGGAACTCTCTCCAGCTACTTGGGCTCCAATTTTTCATATTTGCTACCTTTTCTTATTTTTTATTAATGGAAAAATTTTATCCAATATATCTTAATATTAAATTAATTTTTAACTTTTTCTAAAAGCTCTTTAAATGATATTTTAAAAGCTTCAAGCCCATCATTTAAAAGTTTGTTAGATATTTTATCTACATTGAAACCATTTTTATCTAAAAGATCTAAAAATGTATCACATTCAGCTTCAGATATTACAACTGAAGGCTCTTTTTTACCAATTTCAAGCCATGCTTCAATAGTAGAAAGTGGTGCTGTGTTTATACTATTTGGATAGATTAAATTATCAACATAGTAGCTAGGGCTTAGTTCATTACCTTTTACACCTGTACTTGCAAAAAGAGTTCTTATATTTCTATTTTCAAACTTTTCAACTATATGGTAACACTTTGTTGCATTTATAATTCCAAGTTTTGAGTGTGGTAAACCTTTTATGATTAAATCACCATCAATTTCTCTATCAAATCTTGAAACAAATACAGAAATAACAGCTTTTATATCTTTATTTGAAGCTTTTATTCCCTCATCAAGTGCCATTGCACACATTTTTGCTTGTTCTTGTGAAAAAACCAAAGTAGCATTCACATGAATTCCTCTACTTGTAAGTTCTCTCATTGCAATATAACCAGCTTGTGTTGCTGGTATTTTTATCATAACATTATCAGAGTGTAAAGATTTGTGAATTCTTAATCCCTCTTCAATAGTTAAAGAAGCATCATCACACAAAAGTGGGTCAACCTCTATTGATATAAATCCATTGTTATTGTTTTTTTTATAAAGTGGTTCTAAAAGTTCAGCTGCTCTTTTGATATCTGTAAAAGCAAGCTCTTCATAAATTGCTTTATTCTCATTTGCTTGAAGCATTAAAAGTTGTTGTTTATATGCGCTTGAACTTTTAATTGATGATTCAAAAATAGCTGGATTTGATGTTGCACCTTTTATTGTTCCATCATTTATAATCTCTTGAAATCTATTTTCTAAAAAATCTCTTTCAATAAAATCACACCAAATTGAGTAATTTATCTCTTCAAACTCTTTCATCTCTTAAGCCTTTATATAATCTAAAATTTTTGTTAAATCTTTTGTATCAACAATTATATTTGCCTCTTTTTTAAGTATATCTTTTGCACAAAAAGCAACTCTTGTATCAGCTTTTTCAAACATACTTAAATCATTTGCACCATCTCCACAAACCAATGTATCCTCTTTTGATATTTTTAAAAGACCTTGAAGTCTTTGTATCATATCACCTTTTGAGTAGCCAAACATCATATCACCACCAACAAGTCCTGTTAAAACTCCATCTTTTTGGTGTAAAATATTTGAAAAATCTGCATCAAGTCCCAATTTATCTTTAGCAGGTGATGTTCCTAATCTAAATCCACCACTAAAACAAACAACTTTATAATTCATTTTTTGTAACTCTTTTACAATCTCTTTTGAACCTGTCATTAAAGGAAGATTTGCACAAATATCAACTACTTTTTTATAATCCATTCCCTTTAAAAGTGCTACTCTTTGAATTAAAGATTCAAAAAAATCCAATCTTCCACTCATAGCCTCTTCTGTTATTTTTTTTACTTCACTTCCAATTCCAAACTCATCTGCAAGAAAATCTATAGTTTCTCCATCCATAAGTGTTGAATCAAAATCAAAAACTGCTAATTTCATAAATATCCTAAAACTTTAAATATTAAAGGGTATAATATTAGCCAAATTTAACTAAATAGTTTAAAAAGGAAAGCTTTTTTATGTTTGAAACACTAATTTCTAAACTTCAAGATGGTAAATACTTAACACTTGAAACAACACCTCAACACGAACCATCAATGCACAATATTGTAGAAAAAATTAAAAAATTTAAAATAGATTCAAAAGTTGATGGCTTTACTTGTACAGATAATCCTTTGGCAAAATTAAAATATAACTCACTTTTTGCTGCTTTAAAACTTCAAACAGAGTTTAAAAAACCAGTAATTGCAACAATGACAATGAGAGATAGAAATAAAATTGCTTTACAATCTGATTTACTAGGAGCTAATGATTTTGATATTAGAGCAATTTTAGCTCTTACAGGAGATCCTGCAAAAATGAGTGATCAACCAAATAGTAAAGGTGTTTTTGAAGCAAACTCTTTAATGCTTTTAAAGATGATTAAATCTTTTAACTATGGTATGGATTTTGCTGGTAGGCCTTTTAAAATTGAACCAAAACAGATATTTCCATTTGCAGTTGTAAATGCATATGCTAAAAATTTTGGGAGTTTGGAAAAAAAGATGAATTTAAAGATTCAAAACGGTGCTGTTGGAGTTATAACTCAACCTGTTTTTGACATTGAAAATGTAAAAAAACTACTTGAAAGCTTTGAAATTGCAAAAGAGAATGTAGAAGGTGATAAGAAAAAATCACAACTAATACTTGGGCTATTTCCTATTACAAAACTAAGAACTGCGCTATTTTTATCTGCACAAGTTCCAGGAATTCATGTTCCTCAATTTTGGATAGATGAACTTGAACGAGCTCATAGTATTAGTGAGGAAGAGGAGTATAAAGTTGGAATGCACTTAAGCAAAAATCTATTTAAAGAGATTAATAAAATTCATCCAAAAATTCATCTAATGACTGCAAACAATAAATTTGAAGTTGCAAGTGAGATTTTAGATTGAGATTGGCTTCAATTGATGTTGGTCTAAAAAGAGTTGGGGTTGCAATCTCTCTTATGAGTGATATTGTAACTCCACAAAATGCAATTATTAGAAAAAATAGAAATCAAGCTGCTCTTGAAGTAAACAATTTTTTAAAAGAGTGGCAAATTGAAAAACTAATTATTGGACTTCCAAGCTCAAATATAGATACTCAAAATAGAATAAAACACTTTACAAACCTACTAGAACTTAAAATTCCTTTTGAATTTTGTGAAGAAAATCTTAGCTCAATAGAGGCAAAAGAGCTTATGAAAGGTGAAGTAAAACAAGTAAGAGATGGAAGAATTGACTCAATTGCTGCAAAAATAATTTTAGAAAGATATATAAATTTAAGTAAAAAATAATAAATAGTTTAAAAAGGAGAACTTATGAATTTCACATTTAATGCCTACTATACACTAATTGCAGCTGTTATAGTTTTGCTTATTGGTAAATTTTTAGTAAATAAAATTGAGTTTTTAAGAAGATATAATATACCAGAACCTGTTGCTGGTGGTCTTGTGGCAGCTACTATTTCTACTTTTGTATATAATTTTTGGGGTCATAGTATAACAACTAGTAGCGAACTTCAAACAAGTTTTATGCTTATATTTTTTATATCAATTGGTCTTAGTGCAAATTTTGCAAAATTAAAAGAGGGTGGGAAATCTCTTTTTATTTTTCTTTTTGTAGTTTCTGGTTTTATTATAATTCAAAACTTTGTTGGAATATCTCTTGCTACACTATTAGGAATTGATCCACTTATTGGTCTTATAGCTGGTTCTGTTTCACTGACTGGTGGACATGGAACAGCTGGAGCTTGGGGAGAAATTTTAGAGACAAAATATGCAATTGAAGGTGCTATGGCCCTAGGAATGGCAGCTGCAACTTTTGGTCTTGTAATGGGTGGACTTATTGGTGGACCTTTAGCAAAATTTTTAATAAATAGATATAAGCTTGCTAGTGAAAAATCTAGAAAAGAAGATGACTTAAAAAATGAGAAAGTAATTGATGAATTTGTTCCTTTTGAGTATCCTCAAGAGGTAAGATTAATTACTGCAAATAGTGCAATATCAACTTTAGCTCTATTTGCAGCTTGTTTAGCATTTGCTGATTTTATGACAAACTTTGCAAAAGGAAGTGCACTTGAACTACCTACTTTTGTCTGGGCACTTGCAGGTGGTGTAATTTTAAGAAATGTTTTAGAAAATATATTCAAAATTGAGATTTTTGATAGAGCAATTGATGTTTTTGGAAATGCTTCATTATCTTTATATTTAGCAATGGCTCTACTTTCACTTAAACTTTGGCAACTATCAAATCTAGCTGGTGCTTTAACTGTGATTTTAGTTTCACAAGTTTTAATTATGATTTTATATGCATATTTTGTAACATTTAGAACTATGGGTAAAAATTATGATGCAAGTGTTTTAGCAGCTGGGCATTGTGGTTTTGGTTTAGGAGCAACTCCTACAGCAGTTGCAAATATGCAAGCAATTACAAATATGTATGGATCTTCTCATAAAGCATTTTTAATAGTTCCTCTTTGTGGAGCATTTTTTGTAGATTTAATAAATGCTACAGTTATACAAACAGTTTTAAAGTTTTTTGAGTAATTATTTAAACCTAAAGAACTTTTACAAGCTCTTTAGGTTTT
>NZ_JBAZAH010000051.1:0-12025 GCF_041672065.1 Aliarcobacter sp.
TAAATGGAGTAGTTGATAAAGAGTTAGCAGAAAAAATGAATGAAATTTTCCTTGAAGTTGTTTTTGCAGCAGATTTCACTGCAGATGCTGTTGAAGTTTTTGAAACTAAAAAAAGAATCAAACTATTCTCACAAGGAACAAAATATTTAGAACTAGCAAATGATAGTTTTGATTTCAAAAGAGTTGATGGTGGTTTTGTATATCAAGAGGCTGATAAAGTTGCAGATGATGAGGTTAGAAACTCTAAACTTATGTCTTTAAGAGCTGCAACTCTTCAAGAGATAAAAGATATGGAAATAGCTTACAAAATAGCAAGTTTGACAAAATCAAACTGTGTTGTGTATGTTAAAAACTCTGCAATGGTTGCTGTTGGAATGGGAATGACATCTAGAGTTGATGCTTCTAAGGCAGCACTTAGAAAAGCTAGTGATATGGGATTAGATGTAAATGGAGCAGTACTAGCATCTGAAGCATTTTTCCCATTTAGAGATAGTATTGATGAGGCACAAAAAGCTGGTGTTAAGTGTGTGATTGAACCAGGTGGAAGTATTAGAGATGACGAGATTATAGAGGCTGCAAATGAGTATGGTATGGCTCTATATTTCTCAGGAATTAGACACTTTTTACACTAAAATCTATACCAATTTTGGTATAGATTAAAAATGAGGTATATTTTGAAAAATTTTAGTTTTCTTATATTTTTAATAACACTTCTTCATACAACTCTTTTTTCAAAAGATTTAACAAAAGTTAAATTACAACTAGCGTGGTTTAATCAGTTTCAATATGCTGGATATTATGTTGCAAAAGAGAAAGGGTTTTATGAAGAAGTTGGATTAGATGTTGAAATTTTACCATTTTCATTTGATAAAAATATTGTAAAAAGTGTAAATGATGAGAGAATAGAGTTTGCAATAGGTAGAGAAAACCTTATTTTAGATAAATCAAACTATGAAAATATTGTTGTATTAATGGCACTTTTTCAAGCCTCACCTATTCAAATAATTGCTAAAAAAAGTTCAAATATAAAATCTTTAGAAGATTTTAAAAATAGAAAACTAATGATAACAAGTGATGACTCTATTGAGGTCTCTTTTAAAGCTATGCTAACTTCAAGAAAAATTGATATAAAAAATATAAAGTTAATTTCTCACTCTCATAATATTCAAGATTTAATAGATGATAAAGTTGATTTAATGACGGCATATAGTTCAAAATCTCCATATTGGTTAAATCAACATGGTATAGAGTACATAACTTTTGCTCCTAGAGATTATGGATTTGATATGTATAGTGATTTTTTATATACAAATAAAAGCATGATAGATTTTAAACCAGATATTGCATTAAAATTTAGAAATGCTAGTTTAAAAGGTTGGGAAGAGGCATTTAATAATATCGAAGAGACAGCCAGACTTATATTTACAAAGTATAATACTCAAGATTTAAGATTAGAAGAGTTGATTTTTGAGGCAAATGAGTTAAAAAAATTGGCATATTTAAATAATAATATTTTGGGAGATATAAAAGAGGAAAAAGTACAAAGAATATATGATTTATACAATATTATGGGATTTATTCAAAAAGAGTTTAAAGTAGAAGAGTTTATTGCTTTTAAAAATAGTAATAAACTAAATGAGTGGTTTATTTTAAATTTTGGTGACTATTATAATTTATCATCTCTTTTTAAATTTTTATTTATTGTTTCTATAATATTTTTTGTAATTTTTTATAGACAATATCTTCTAAAAAATGCAAATAAAAGATTAAAAAGTTTAGTTAAACTAAAAACAAAAAGATTGCATGATGTAAATAAAAAGTTAGCAAATAAAATAAAAAAAGAGTTAGAGATAAATTTAGAAAAAGATAGAATTCTAGCTCAACAACAAAAGATGATCTCTATGGGTCAAATGATAGAGAATATCGCTCATCAATGGAGACAACCATTATCTATAATTAGTACAAGAGCAAGTACTTTGAAGCTCAAAAATGATTTAAATATGCTAGAGAATAAAGAGCTAAATGAGGCTTTAGAACAGATTGTTAGTACTTCTAACTATCTATCTCAAACAATTGATGACTTTAGATATTTTTTTAAACCACAAAAAGAGAAGGCAATTTTTTCTTTGAGTTTGGCTATACAAAAAAGTATTGAGCTTACAAAATTAAGCTTAGAACAAAATGATATAAAAGTGATATTTAAAGAGCGAGAAATCAATATTTATGGTTATGAAACAGAGCTTATACAAGTTTTCATAAATGCAATAAATAATTCAAAAGATGCTTTTTTTGAAAAAAATATTAAAGATAAATTGATATTAATAAATCTAAAAATTATAAAAGATAGAGTGCATATTGAATTTTTAGATAATGCTTTAGGTGTTCCTGAAATGATAATAAATAAGATATTTGAACCATATTTTACAACTAAACATCAATACAATGGGACAGGAATAGGGCTTTATATGTCAAGCGAAATTATTACAAAACATATGAAAGGTAGTATATTTATGGTAAATTGTGATTTTACATATGAACAACAACTTTATAAAGGAGCAAAACTTACAATTGTTTTGGATATTGCAAAAAGATGAAAACTAATTTAGAAATAGATAAAAATCACATTTGGCATCCATATAACTCTTTACCATCAAAAACTCCTATTTGGGCTGTTAAAAAGACAAAAAACTGTAAGATTTTTTTAGAAGATGGAAGAGTTTTAGTTGATGCAATGAGCTCTTGGTGGAGTGCAATTCATGGTTATAATAACAAAAAAATATATAAAGCTTTAAAAAAACAGGCAAAAATTATGCCTCATATTATGTTTGGTGGATTAACTCACGAACCAGCAACTACTTTAGCACAAAAACTAGTAGAACTTACAGGTTTTAACTCTGTTTTTCTTTGTGATAGTGGAAGTGTTTGTGTGGAAGTTGCTTTAAAAACAGCAATTTTATATCAAAAAGCAAAAGGTAAAGATAGATATAAGTTTTTAGCTCTTGAGAATTCATATCATGGAGATACATTAGGAGCAATGAGTGTTTGTGATCCAAAAAACTCTATGCACTCTTTATATGGAGATTATTTAAGTTCTAATATTTTTGCATCATCTCCAGCTTTAGGTTTTGAATCAGATTTTAGTGAAGCTTTAAAAGATTTAGAAGATAAATTAGAAAAACATAAAGATGAGTTAGCTGCTTTTATAGTCGAACCAGTTGTTCAAGGAGCTGGTGGAATGAGAATTTATAATCCAAAATATCTTGAAGAGGCAAAAAAACTTTGTGAAAAATATGATATTTTATTGATTTTTGATGAGATAGCAACAGGTTTTGGGCATACAGGAGAGATGTTTGCTTTTAACCATACAAATATAAAACCAGATATTTTAACTATTGGAAAAGGTCTTACAGGTGGAACTTTAACAATGGCTGCTATGCTTACAAGTAAAACTATAAGTGATACAATCTCTTCAAGCTCTATTGGTGTATTAATGCATGGACCAACATTTATGGCAAATCCACTTGCATGCAGTGTTGCAAGTGCTAGCATTGATGAGCTTTTAAACTCACCTTGGAAAAAAAGAGTAGAAAAAATAGAGAAGCATTTTAAAAAAGAGTTAGAGATATTAAAAGATGAGGCTATAGTTTATGATGTAAGAGTTATTGGCTCTATTGCTGTTATTGAGTTAAAAAGTAGTGATTATGCTTCAATTTTACAAGATTTTTGTGTTCAAAATGGTGTTTGGCTTCGTCCTTTTGGAAAACTTTTTTACTCAATTGTTTCTTATACAATTACAAAAAAAGAGTTGTTTAAAATAACTAATACCATGATTGAAGCTATAAAATATTTAGAGATAAAAAATAGATAGGTTTAAGGAGGTTTGAAATGCCAGTTATAAATATTAAAATGACACATGAAGATGGTGGAGCTACAAAAGAGCAAAAAGAGAGATTAATAGAGGGAATCACAAAACTATTTGCAGATACTTTTGATGGAAGAGGTGCAAAAAGTGCAGTTGTAATTATTGAAGAGGTATCTTGTGATAATTATGGAATTGGTGGAAAAAGTATCACTAATATTAGAAAAAACTCTAGTAAGTAAGCAAAATATTTGCTTACTTTATACAGTTAAAACAGAATAACTCTCATCTTTTAGAGCATTTGTTAAAAGCTCACCTGTGTGAGTTATCTCAATTCCTAGTGTTTCTAGCTCCTCTGTCGCCCCATAATCCTCAACACAAACAATACAAGCACTCATTTTTACACCTGTACTTAAGATATATTTTAGTTTCTCTTGAATAAAAGTATCTTTTACAAGTAAAATTGATGGACCCCAAAGCATTAAATGAGCAGTTTTGAAATAATTTCGCTCTAAAACTACACTTGAGTATAAAAGTGGAAAATTAGTTGCAACTTCAATATCTGCATTTGACCATACTATTAGTAGGTTCTCTTTTTGCATTTTACCTTCTCCTTAAATTGATAAAGTTATAATATTTTTTTAAATAAATATAATACTATTTAAAAGGAAAAGAGTAGATGAAATATAATCAATTAAATGATGAAGAGAGATATGTAATAGAACAAAAAGGAACAGAGTATCCTTTTAGTGGAGTTTACAACGATTTTTATGAAGATGGAGTATATCTATGTAAAAAGTGTGATGCACAACTTTATAGAAGCGAAGATAAATTTAAATCATCTTGTGGTTGGCCAAGTTTTGATGATGAGGTAGAAGGCGCTATAAAAAGAGTTTTAGATGCTGATGGAAGAAGGGTTGAGATTATTTGTGCATCTTGTGGTGGACATTTAGGACATGTTTTTGAAAACGAAGGATTTACTTCAAAAAATATTAGACACTGTGTTAATTCTTTGTCACTAAAATTTATTAAAAAATAGAATATAAGGATTTTTAATGATAGATAAAAAATATGATAAATATATATTTGCTTTAATTATGGGAACTGTAATGAGCTTCATTATGAGCTTTGTTATTACATTTATAAATTTAGGATTAGTAGATGGGTTTTTTTATAGATGGATGGAAGCTTTTTTTAAAGCTGCAATTTGTGCAATTCCTATTATAGTTTTTGTTGCTCCAAATGTAAGAAGAGTTGTAAATATTATTGTAAAACAAGATTAAAAAGGATTTAGTATGAAAGAATCAAAAGCATATTTTGTAGGCGGCTGTTTTTGGGGAGTAGAGTACTATTTCCAAAAACAAAATGGTGTGAAAAGTGTAGTTTCTGGTTATATGGGAGGATTTGTAGATAATCCAACATATGAGATTGTTTCAAGTGGATTTAGTGGTCATTTAGAGAGTGTTGAGCTTGTTTATGATGAGAGTGTTGTTGATTTTGAAACTTTAGCAAAGCTATTTTTTGAAATACATGATTTTACTCAAACAAATGGTCAAGGTCCAGATATAGGTTCTCAATATCTTTCGGCGATATTTTATTGCAATGAAGAACAAAAAAGAATATCACAAAATTTGATAGCTACTTTACAAAAAAAAGGGTACAAAGTAGCAACCACTTTATACCCTGAAGTAACTTTTTATAAAGCTGAAAATTATCATCAAAATTACTATAATAAAACAGGAAAACTCCCTTATTGTCACGCTTATAAGAAAGTTTTTTAGTTACTAACACCTAAGATATAGTAGATTGGTTTTTTATCCAATCTCTCTATATCTACATTATATTTTTTTGCCCACTTCCAAACTACATCGTGAAACTCTTCTAAAATCTCGTTTGAATCAGCTTCATCACATTTTATTTTAAAATAGTCAGTTTTATTTGATAACCCAACATAAGCATTTAGTTTTTTTAATTGGTCATTTAAAGTTAAAATATGTTTTGCAAATTTTTCATAACCTTTTGTAACATCAATTGCTTTTTGAGCCTGTTTTAAAGCCCCTTCATTATTTGAGTATCCAAGTTGTGATAATATAACTTCAGCTGTTACGTCTAGTTGCATAGAGATCCTTTTTATTGAAATTTTTATATACTAGCAAAACAATTTAAAATATTAATTTAAAGGATGCTTAATGTCAGTTTTAATGAGTTTAGCAATGTTTCCAACAAACACAGTTGGAAGTAAAAGTAAAGAGGTTTCAGAAGTTTTAAATATAATAAAAAATAGTGGATTAAAATATCAATTAACATCAATGAATACAATAGTTGAGGCAAAAACTCTAAAAGAGCTTTTAGATTTGGTAAATCTTTGTTATTTAAAACTTGAAGAGTTAGGATGTAGTAGAGTTTATGCGACTCTTAATTTTGATATAAGAAGTAGTGGAGAAAATAGAATAGAGAGTAAAATAAAATCGGTAGAGAAGCATATAGGGGAAGTTTCTAAATAGTTTTAGTATAATAAAAAAATTTAAATAAAGGGGAAATTATGTCATTTGACAAGTTTTATGAAAAGAGTCGTAGATTAAATGCAAATATGAGTTTAGATGAGTTTAAAGCAAAATTAGAAGAGGGAAATGGAAGTTTTTTAAGTGAAATACATTCAAAATTTATATATAGAACAAAAGATGAGATATTAAAACCATATCAAGTAGAGTTAATTAAACTTCAAGAGCATCTTGAAAAACATAATGAAAAGATGATTATACTTATGGAAGGAAGAGATGCTTCTGGAAAAGGTGGAGCTATTAGAAGAATTACTAGATATATGAATGAGAAACATTATAGAGTGGTTGCACTTGGTAAACCTTCAGATGTTCAAAAAACACAATGGTATTTTCAAAGATATGTAGAGCAATTTCCAAAAGGTGGAGAGATAGTAATATTTGATAGAAGCTGGTACAATAGAGCTATGGTAGAGCCTGTTTTTGGATTTTGTACACAAAAAGAGTATGAAGTATTTATGAATAGTGTTCAAAGATTTGAAGAGGATTTGATTGATCATGGTATTCACTTTTTAAAAATTTATCTATCTGTTTCAAAAGAGGAGCAAGCAAGAAGATTTGAAGAGAGAGAAGAGAATCCTCTAAAGCAGTGGAAATTAAGTGAGATTGATTTACAAATGCAAAGTCGATGGGAAGAGTTTACTCAAAAAAAATATGATATGCTAAAAAGAACAAATACTGAAAAATCTCCATGGACAATCATAAGAAGTGATACAAAATTTTTAGCAAGACTTAACTCAATAAAAGTTATTTTAAACTCTGTTGATTATGAAGGAAGAGATCCTAGACTTGATTATGAAGTAGATAAAGATATCGTAATTACAGCAAATAGAGAGTTAGAAATTATGGATTACAAGAAAAAAGCTGGGATAACTCAAGGTTTAATATAAAACATAAAAAGTGTATAAATTATTTTTTATACACTTTTTTAATATTTTCTACTTTTGATGACATATTTAATAAAAGCATATCAGCAAGAACTAATGCCATCATGGATTCAGCAACAACACTTCCTCTTATAGCAACACAAGGATCGTGTCTTCCTTTTAGTTTACACTCTACTTCATTTCCGTAAATATCAACTGTATCTTGCTCTATAAAAATAGATGGAGTTGCTTTGAAGTATACCTTTACATTTATATCATCACCATTTGAGATTCCTCCCAAAATTCCACCACTATGGTTTGTTTTAAATCCAGATTTTCTTATTTGGTCATTGTTATCAAATCCCAAAACTCTAGATGCTAATATTCCATCACCAATTTCAACAGCTTTTACAGCATTTATACTCATCATTGCATTTGCTATTTGTGCATCTAATTTATGATAAATTGGCTCACCTAGCCCAACTGGACAATTTTTTACATTAATAAGTGCAACCCCACCAACACTATTGTGAGAGTTTTTGGCTTTTAATATAGCATTTTTTTGAGCATCTTCAACATTTGAATCAAGTGCAAAAATTTCTGAATTTCTAGCATTTTCAAAGTTCAAATTATCTGCTTTTATACCATCTATCTCACAAATTCCGCTTCTTATATCAATGTTTAATTCATTTAATAGAAGTTTTGCAATAGCTCCAGCTGCAACTCTAGCTGCTGTTTCACGAGCTGAGCTTCTTCCTCCACCTCTATAATCTCTAATCCCATATTTATTAAAATATGTAAAATCAGCATGTCCTGGTCTGAATAGATCTTTTATATTTGAGTAGTCACTTGATTTTTGATTTTCATTAAAAATAATCATTGCAATTGAAGTTCCTGTTGAATAACCTTCAAAAACACCACTTAAAATCTCAACAACATCACCTTCAGATCTTTTTGTTGCAAATTCATTTTGACCTGGTTTTCTTCTATTCATTTCACCTTGAATAAACTCCTCATCAATTTTTATTCCAGCTGGAACACCATCAACTATACAACCAAGGGCTTTTCCATGTGATTCACCAAAAGTTGTAAATCTAAATCTATGTCCAAATGTATTCAATATTAATCCTCTTTTAGTTTTTCTATAGCAATTTTTGCAGCTGCTTGTTGTGCTAATTTTTTACTTTTTCCACTAGCTTTTCCAAAATTCTTACCATCTATCCAAATAGATACTTCAAACTCTTTTTTGTGATCAGGTCCATAAGATCCTTCAATAACATATTCAGGAATTGATGCAAATTTTGCTTGAGTAATCTCTTGTAGGGCTGTTTTATAATCACTAAATAAAACATCTAAATTTATCTTATCGTAAGATTTTTCAAGAAGATTTAAAATAATTGGTTTTAGTGTCTCTAAGCCACTCTCTAAGTATATTGCTCCCATAATAGCTTCAAAAGCATCTGAAAGTATAGATGATTTTGTTCTTCCTTTATTTCTCTCTTCTGCATTCGAAATAAAGATAAAATCACCCAAATTTATCTCATTTGCTAATCTTGTAAATCCAGTTTCATTTACTAAACTAGCTCTTATTTTAGAAAGCTCTCCCTCATTTGAGTTTGGAAATTTTGTGTATAAATACTCTCCAACTATAAGGTTTAAAACAGCATCTCCTAAAAACTCCAGTCTTTCATTATTGTATGGTTTTTTGAAACTTTTATGTGTAAGTGCTTCGATTATCAGGTTTTTATTTTTAAACTGATAATCCAAACACTTTTCAAGTTTTGAATAATCGCTCATATTGCTCCTTTTAAAATTTTTGTAAGTATATCAAAAATATACTATTTTTATTGTAGTGATTGGTTTGTATTAATGAAACCTTTTACTAAATGGTGTTTAACTTTTAAAGATAAAATAGAGTGACAGTTTGGGCATCTTGTATCATAAAATGGAGATGATTGTTTACATGAGCTACATATAAATTCAAAATTTAAATCACCTTTTTTTCTATTTTTATGTCTATTTATTAAAATCAATAAATCTAAATCAAAATCTAAACTAGAATCGACACTATTTATATACCCTTTAGAGGTATAAAGTTCTTGTAAAAATGGTATGTTTTCTATAGCTTTAAAATCAATTTCATCTTTTGGCAAATACCATAAAATATCAATTATATCTTCAAAATTAAACTCATTTATATGTTTATAGAAAAACTCTTTATTAAAATTTATTATAAAATTTAGAAAAACTCTCTCTAAAACTTTGTTATCTAAGTATAATTCATAGAGTTTTTTTGTTCTTTTTTCATTTGTTAAAACAGGGTCATTTAAAATAATCATATAATCAAAATAGATTTTTTCTAAACTTAAATCAACCTCTAACTCCTCTAAAGAGTTACATATCTCTTTAGCTTTTGTATAGTTTTTCATCTTCTCATTTACTAAAATAAGGTTAGTTAATGCATTTTTATTTCTTGGAGAGAATTTTAAAATTTGAAGAAAAATATCGTTTGATCTTTGTAAAAAACCACCTTTTAAATATGTAGCCCCTAAAACTTCAAGTAACTCCTCTTTTTTTACTCTATCTTGAACAACCTCTAATAGTGCTAAATATACACTAATTGCTCTATTTAAATCACCTTTGTGTAAAAATGTATTTGCTAAAAGTAAAATAGAGTCGAAAGGAAGATTATAAGTTTTGTATAAATTAACATAGTCATTCTCTTTTAATTTACCAAGCTCAAATCTTTTTGATAGTTTTCTATACTCTTTTCTTCCCTCTCTCTCTTTATAAAGTCCATAAGAGTAAGTTATAAATGATATTAAAAAAATAAGAAAAAAGAAAAAAATAACACCAACGATTGGATCTCTATATCCCAAAATTAAACTATCCATTGAAGTCCTCTTTAAATTTTAAAAAATCATATTATCATAAAAGTACATATAAAAAAATAAAAGAGTATAATTCGCACCATGATAAAAAAAGAGTCAATAGAGAGTTTAAAAAATCAATTAGATATTGTAGATATAGTTTCGCAATATATTGAGTTAAAAAAAAATGGAGCAAATTTTAAGGCTTGTTGTCCATTTCACAATGAAGATACACCATCATTTGTTGTAAGTCCATCAAAACAGATATATCACTGTTTTGGTTGTCAAGTTGGTGGAGATAGTATTAAATTTGTAATGGAGTATGAGAAGCTTAGTTATCCAGAAGCTATTGAAAAGTTAGCAAATCTTACAAATTTTACTCTTCAATATGAAGAGAGTAGTGTTAAACAAACTGATACAAAAGTAATTGATGCTATTAAAAATTTTTACCAAAAACAGTTTATTGCAAATGATTCAATAAAAGATTATTTAAAACAAAGAGGTGTTTTTGAATCATTTATAGAGAAGTTTGAAATAGGTTACGCATCTAGTTCAAGCTCAACTATAGATTTTTTAAAACAAAATCACTACAACCTAAATGATGCTATTGAGTTAGGAGTTATTAGTCAAGGAGATAGTGGATTATATGCAAGATTTATAGATAGAGTAATTTTTCCAATATACTCTATAAATGGTAAACTTGTAGGATTTGGTGGTAGAACTTTAACAAATCATGGTGCAAAATATGTAAACTCACCTCAAACACCAATATTTAATAAATCAAAACTTTTATATGGTTATCATATAGCAAAAGAGAAAATCTATAAAACAAATAAATTAATAGTTTGTGAAGGTTATTTGGATGTAATTATGCTTCATCAAGCAGGTTTTTCAAATGCAGTTGCAACTTTAGGAACAGCTCTTACAAAAGATCATCTTCCACTTTTAAGAAGAGGTGAACCAAAAATTATTTTAGCTTATGATGGAGATAAAGCTGGATTAAATGCTGCTTTTAAAGCCTCTTTGATGCTTAGTCAAAGTGGATTTGATGGAGGAGTTGCAGTTTTTGAAGATGGAAATGATCCAGCTGATATGGTAAAAGATAATAAAATAAATGAGCTTGAGAAAAAGTTTTTAGAGCCAAAACCTTTTATAGTTTTTGTTTTAGATTATATAATAGATTCATATGATATCTCAAATCCAATTGAGAAGAAAAAAGCGCTAAAAGATTCAAATGATTATTTAAATACCTTAGATATTTTGTTTCAAGAGGAGTATAAAAGATATATTGCCCAAAAACTAAATATAAAAGAGAGTATGATTTTTACTTCAAAAAATGTAGCTAGAAAAAATCAACAAAATTTAACTGCTTATGATATAGGAGAACTATGTATTATAAAATCAATTTTAGATAATCCAAAAAGATTAGATATGGTTTTGGATTTAGTAACACCCTCTATGTTTGAACATCACGAAGATGAGTTTAAAGCACTTTTAAATGATATAAATGATGTTTCATTAAATAAAATTTTATTAAATGATAAACTTGAAGTTTACGATGATGAGAGATTAAACAAAGAGTTATTGGTTCTTTTATATAAATTTTATTCAAATAAACTTCTTAGCCTATCATATGAAACAAATATTGATTTTAAAGAAAAAGTCAATTTAATCAAAAAAATTAAAGATAATTTGTATGAATTAAAACAGGGAAAACTTACAAAATTTAATTTATAAATTAAACTAACTTTAATAAAATCTTAGCTAATATTCCCGTTCTAAATTAAAAAGATAGTATAAATTAAGCCAAAATTATGCTTGTAAAAAATAAGAGGAAAAGAAGATGTACGCAATTATCAAATGTGGTGGGAA